>JAZBPJ010000116.1:0-6621 GCA_036351575.1 Lysobacterales bacterium
CCGGCGGCATGGCATCCGCTGGCCGACCGCGTCGACGAGGCGCAGATGGGGCGCTTTTTGACCAGCATCCAGACCATCGTCAACAGCACGGTCAACAAGCTGCCGAAGCACGGGGACTTTATCGCCAAAAACTGCGCCGCGGAGCAACCGGCATGAAACACGCAATGCTTCGAACGGTCCTGCTGGCTGCATTCCTGTCGGCGCCTTTGAGTGCATCGGCGGCCGACTACCTGCTTTACTACCTGGGCGGGCAGTCCAACATGGACGGTTACGGTTTTGTATCGGAACTACCCGAAGGCTGGAGCGGGCCGGTCGAACGCGTGATGATTTTTCAGGGAAACCAGGGCGTCGACGGTGAAAAAGCCGGTGGCGAGGGCCTCTGGGCGCCGCTGCAGCCGGGTTTTGGCACCGGCTTCGCCAGCGATGGCGTAAACAACCGCTTGTCGGAGCGTTTCGGCCCGGAACTGGCTTTTGGCCGGCGCATGGCGGAACTGAACCCCGGCGCGCGCATCGCGCTTATCAAGTACTCTCGCGGCGGAACGTCACTGCTCGAAGGGGCATCGGGTTACGGCAACTGGGAACCCGACTCGGAGTTGGGCGGCGGTTCGAACCAGTACGACTTTGCGCTGGCGACGATGCGCAACGCGCTGTCACAAGCGGACATCGACGGCGATGGTGAAGCGGACACCCTGGTGCCGGCGGGCATCGCCTGGATGCAGGGCGAGGCCGACGCTTACGACAACCCGGTTGCGGCGCGTGCCTACCGCGAAAACCTCCAGCGCATGATGAACCTGCTGCGCGCCGCCCTGCGGGTGGACGACCTGCCGGTCGCCATCGGGCGAATCAACGATTCAGGCCGCGACGAGGACGGCCTGCTGATGGATTACAGCCCGGCGGTCCAGCGCGCCCAGGCCGATTACGCGGCCTCGGATCGCTGCGCGGCATTGGTTGAAATGGACGATGAAATCGGCTGGTCAGACGACTGGCACTACGGCACGCGGGATTACATCCTGCTGGGTGCGGGTTTCGCCGACGCGATCCACACCCTGTCCGACAGCTGTCCCTAGCCCGAACATCGCAGCTGTCGGGCTAGTAGCTGTATCCCCGCTTTTCCATGCAGGCCAGCACGGCCCGTTCGCGGTCCGCCCGGTTGAGGTCGACGCTCGGGCTGCCGTGAACCGCCTGCCCCGGCTTGGCCTGGCAGTCACCGCCCTGGCATCCTACGCTGTTGCGGGCCTGGTAATCCGGACCGTCCGGCGTCCAGTCGCCCGGGTTGTCGCTGTAGGCCAGTTGTTTGCACTCGTCCAGGTCTTTCTGCATTTCGGCCTGGGTGGTATCGGGGCGCGTGTAGTTCGTGCTGCAGGCGGCCAGCAGAACGGAAGCCGCCGCGGCGGTGAGAATCGATCGGTTCATTCGGTGCGAACTCCCTTATTCACTCTTAGGGCCATTATAAATCCGCAGCATGTCTCCCGTCCTGTGCCGGTTGACCTTTTTCAGCAGTTACCCGGCTGGATCGAATCTGTGACAAACACGGCCGCCAGTACCTCACCCCCTCTCGAGGCACGCTCAAGACGTCCCTGTGCGCTACTCGGGTGTTCCCGACACCCGAGTGCCACTCGAGGGGGCCGACGCACTGGCGGCCTGCGAGTGCTGCGCAGCGGTTCGCCGGGGTTTCAGGGTGGGTTCGGGCGATTTAGAGGCGCCGAGTATTCCGTTCGCGTAGGGGTCGATTGGCCCGGACGGCCAATCGAGTTCTGAAGGCATCAGGGACGTGCCTCCAGAGCGGCACCGTGCGCGGGCGGAATGTGAGGGAAGTCCCGCAGGGACCGCTGGCCATGAGTACGAGCCCACCCTGTAATCCCGGTGGACAAGCCAAAGAGCCTTGAGACTGAACGATTGTTGTCCATGGCGCTAGAATGAATCCTGGCAAAAATCCGGGTGACCTGAATGACCGCTTACAAGCCTGATATCCTGATTCCAGTATTTCTGCTGGCAGGATGCCTGATGACGGGATGTACTTCGAAGGATGCGCCCCGGCCTGGTCCGATGCCCGAATCGAAGGCGGTGGGGCTCTCATCCCTTGGCATCGAGGTCAGCGCGGCTGAGAACCGGCCCGTGTCGTTCAGCAACAAGCGGTCGGCCTATTTCTACACCCAGTCGCACCGCAACGACCACGAGGAACACGCCGGTTTCAGCGGCTTCAATATCGCCCAGCGCCGGGCATTCTCGGCGTACGCCGTCGAGGTGGCCGGAGAACGGTTGGATCCGGCGCTCGCCGCGGTCACTGTTTACCCGGACCGCATGACCCGTGAATGGCCGAGCGGGGTTCGCGAAACCCTGCGGCTTTTCGATAACCGCGACGTGCTCGAAGTGCAAATCGAAGGTGCCAATGAAACAGTCACCGTGACGCCTCTGGGCGAGGGCGTCGACTTGCTGGAATCCAAAGACGGTGTCCGAATCTACTCCGCGATGGAACCCGCTGGCCGTGTGATCGCCGCCGGCCATCATGGAAACCGCCATTACATCGTGGTCGCCGACTCGGTTGAAGCGGTTCTGGCGGAGTTCAAGGCTGCCGAATACCAGGCGGACGCCTGGCGCGAGCAGACCGAGGACCGCCTGGAATCACTGCTTGGCAAAGGCCGTTTCTTGGCGGCAAGCGATCCGCAACTGCAGCGGGCGCTGCGCTGGCTGATGTTTACCACCGACCAACTCGTCACGCGCCAGCGCGGCGATGGCATCTACGCCGGTCTGCCCTGGTTCAACGAGTACTGGGGGCGCGACAGTTTTATCGCGCTGCCCGGCGCGCTGCTGGTGACCGGCGAGTTCGAAACCGCGCGCGCGGTTCTGACCTCCTTTGCCGAGTTCATGGAAATGGACCCGGATTCGAAATTTTACGGCCGCGTACCGAACATCGTGCGCCCGGACCTGCTCGACTACCACACCACCGACGGCACGCCGCGCTTCGTCATCGCTCTTTTCGATTACGTCCGTTACTCGGGCGATGCCAGCATTATTGCGGAGTTGTTCCCCGAGGTCCGCGCGAGCATCGAGGGCGCGTTGAAAAACTGGACGGATGAGAACGCTTACCTGACGCACGAGGAGAACGAGACCTGGATGGATGCGCGCCGCGCCTCGGACCTCGCGGCCTATTCGCCCCGGGACACGCGTGCCAACGACATCCAGGCGCTGTGGCACGGACAACTGCTGGCCGGTGTGCACTTCGCGGATGCCCTGGATGAAGAAGATACAGCTCGGCGCTGGCAGGAAACCGCCGACCTGCTGGCGCGAAATTTCGAGCGGGACTTCATCTCGCCCGAACACGATTACCTGGCCGACCGGCTGCAGGCAAACGGCGAACCGGACTTCAGGCTGCGGCCGAACCAGTTTTACGCCTTCGACCTGATCGCCGACCAGGAACAGGTCGCGCGCGCGACGCGCAGCGCCTGGCAAGCGCTGGTTTACCCCTGGGGCGTGGCCTCGCTGTCCGCGGACGATCCGTTTTTTCATCCCTATCACCTGGCCCGGGACCGTTACCACAAGGACCAGGCCTACCATAACGGCACCGTGTGGCTGTGGAACAACGGCATCGCGATGCAGCGCATGGTCGAACTGGGCCAGGTCGGCCCGGCCTGGGAGCTGTTTCAGAACATGAACCGGATGGTGCTCGAAGACGGCGTGGTCGGCGGTTTGGGCGAGAACACCGACGCATGGCCGCATCCGGGCGAGGACTCGCCGCGCCTGACCGGCACCTACCTGCAGGCCTGGTCCAACACCGAGCAGCTGCGGGCCTGGTACCGGTATTTCCTGGGCGTGCGGCCGGACATGATCGAAGGCGTCGTCACGCTGGCGCCGCGCCTGCCGGAGGCCTTCGGAATGGTGAGCTATACAGCGCGCGTTGGCGAAGGCTGGCTTGATGGTGAATACGAAATCGCGGACGGCAGCCATTTTTTCAGATGGCGCAGCGACGGCTTTGAAGGCAGGGTTTCGATCGAATTGCCGGGTTTCGAGGCGTTGGTATTGAAAGTTTCCGATGGCGACCGCGTGCACGTGCTGGTGAGCGGCAACCGCATGCAATGGCACCACCTCGACCACGGACTGCAGGGGCTCGCCTCGGGAAGCGCCGCGCCCGATACGGCCGCACGGGAGCGCCAGGCCCGGATAGACCGGATTTTCGAAGGCGTCGGTTTCGCTCAACCCGGTGATACGGACATGCTGCCGGTCATGCAGCAGGCACACGAAGGCGACCGGTGATCTCGGTCTAGGAAACCGTGCCGAACATGCGCAAGGCCCAGGATACCTGGTAGGCGAACATGCCCACGCCGAAAACGGCGTGGTAGCGTTCGTTGCGGGTCCACATGGCGACGAGGCAGAGTAAAAACTGCGCCACCGACGTGAGCGGATACTCCAAACCCAGTCCGGCCAGGTGATCCCAGCCCTTGAGCACCGTGTCGCCGAAATCGACGATATAGGTCAGCGCGAACAAACCGAACAGCCACCGACGGCGTGCATAGAAATACTCACGGAAATCGGCATAGCCTTCCATGCTCAGCGGGAACAGCAGTGCGCTGGCCAGGAACAGGATGAGGGCGTAGAAGACGATGAACAGGTAGAGCTGGAACGTCCACGTTTCGATCGACCCGAGACGAAACTCCCACCACCACCAGAACACCAGCGTAAAGAACGTGTAGCCGACCCACAGCAGGTGCACCCAGTAGGGCCGGGCCTTCTCGGGATGTTGGATGAGCCCGGCGAACCCGCGCAGCAGGTGCGCGATGCCGAGGCCGATGATGATCGACGTCAGGACGGCGGTGTATTCAAAGATGTCCATTGAATATCACTATAGACCAACAACGCCAAAAACAGGCTGGACCATGATTTCCAGAATTTGCCGCGCAGAGATGGGGCGCGATACAAGAAGCCGCATCGCTCATGCCCTTTGAGGCGGCGTATGAGCCCTGGACGGGCTCATCCGAGCGACACAGGGATGTGTTCAAGCGCCCGCCGAAGGGGGCTGAGCGAATGCGACCGTGCGTCAGAATCCTTCCGGCTTCAATTCCCGGATAACCGAGGCGTCGATCCAGTAGATATCCGAGTTGCCGTTCTCGGGGCCGGCGTGCACACGGTCGAGGTGCTCCTTCGTATAGCCTTCCGCAGGCGCGTCGGCTTTGGCCGGTGTGCGTGTGGACATGAAGAAGAAATACTCCCCGTCCGGTGACACGTAGGGGGTCCATTCGCGGTGGCCCGGCGTGTTGATCTTGTCGCCCAGGTTGACCGGCTCGGACCACTCGTCCGCCTCGTTGCGGAATACCACGTAGTAGTCGACGGCGCCGGCGCTGTCCTCGCCGCCCACGACGGGCACGATGATGAAGCGCTCGTCGGGGTCGACAAAGGCGTTGAAGCGGGACTGGCCGGAATTCACCTGCTCCGGCAGCCGCTCGGGCTCAGTATATTTGCCATCCACGAGCCGCGAGCGGTAAATCGCCTCCGTGCCCGCTTCGCCGTCTTCGCGGGTCAGGTACATCGTGCCGTCGCGGGTCAGCGAGGGGAAGTACTCCTTGCCTTTGCTGTTGATCGGCGCATCCATTTTTCGGGCCTTACTCCAGCCATTGCCCTCGCGGTCCATCACCCAGATGTCGTTATTTTCATGGCCTGTTTTTTGGGCGACAAAAAAGAACCGCTCGCCGTCGGGAGCGACATGCGGTTCGTAGTAAACCATCGACGGATCGCGTGAAAATGGCGCGACTTCGGGTTCAGTCCAGCCTTCTTCCGTCTGGCGGCTGACCAGGATCACCGAGATGCCGAACTCGCGCAGGTTGCTGGACCAGTAGATTTCCCTGCCGTCGGGCGTGATCGCCATGTCCCGGTTGGGCAGGCCGTCCGAGACGATGCCGGGGGCGAACAGTGCGGGTTCCCTGCCCGGCGGCGGCTGGTCCAGGTAGGGGCCGGCGGCGGCCGAGGCGGTGAAAAGTGAAATCAGGCAGAAAGCAGTGGTCGTGAGTCGATGATTATTCATGGGCCTGTGAATACGAATACAGTTCGTTGACACCCGGGGTGGGGGCTTCTAGTTTCAACAGACTAGCAACTCATCCAGTGAACGGAATCGGAAGGAAGTCATGCCCATGGGTTTTTTCAGGCTGAATCGCGCGCTCGTCCTTGTTGCCGTGCTGGGGACCCTGGCCGCTTCCGTATCAATGGCAGAGGCTGAAAGTGGCGTCCCCGCGCCCGGTGCTTTGCAGCAGGCCGGTGCGTATTGGCTGGCGCCAGGCGCCATCGCCTGGGATGTTCCCGACGGCACCCGGGTCCGGCTTCACTTCAGCGCCGAGGCCGGACTGGAGGTAACGGCTGCCGGTCTCGAAGGCGGTGAATCGATCACCCTGGGCCGGCGGGGCGTGGTCGAGGGCGACCTGGCGGAGCGTTTTCCCCACCTGGCCGGGCAGCCGCTGTTCCGCATTCCCGAGCAGCAGCAGAGCCGCGTCCCGCAGTTCCTGAAAGCACAGCTCGCCGTTTCCGCGACGCGGGAAGGGCGCATGGTGGACGCCACGGCCCTGCAGACCGCCGGCGTGCTCGATGCCCTGTTCACCTGGGACGGGCCGCTCGGCGTGACCTTCGAGGACGGCGTGC
>JAZBPJ010000117.1:0-3434 GCA_036351575.1 Lysobacterales bacterium
ATTCGCTCCCGGCGAATCTTTCGAACCCTGCGAACCGGAGGTTCGCAAGGGCTCTTAACCCGACCGTTCCGACGGCCAATAAAAAACCCCGCTTTTGAGCGGGGTTTTTCTATTGGCTGGCGGAGAGGGAGGGATTCGAACCCTCGATGGGCCTTTTAAACCCATACTCCCTTAGCAGGGGAGCGCCTTCAGCCACTCGGCCACCTCTCCATAAACTGGTTGTCTCTCGAATTTGTCAGCCACTCTATCAAATGAGTCGCTGCGCGACGGCTTAATTTGCGTGTTTAGCGACACGCAACGCCCTCTCCGGAGGCGCGTATTTTAAACCTTTATGGATGAATGTTGAACAGGCAATTCCCGGCCCGGGGGCCGTGGAGTGCGCGCGAAGTGATGCCTGGACGTGTTTTTACTGTTCCAGATGGCGGTCTTTCGTCTGTTTTACCTGTTGTGCCGTGGCTTCAGGAATTTTCTTCAGCACGTTCCTTCAGAATCCTTTGGTAGATCTCTTCACGGTGAACCTGTACCTCCGGCGGCGCCTCGATACCGATCCTGATCTGGTTTCCTTTTACGCCAAGTACGGTGACCGTGATGGAGTCCCCAATGACAAGCTTCTCTCCAATGCGCCTTGTCAATATGAGCATAACAACCTTCCTTTGGTTTCGGACACATCATGTATCCGCGCTATTTTTGTCTTCTACGCTTATGCCAAAACCATTCGCGAGACGTTTAAATGCAGTGTCGGCTATCGTCCTTTCACTGCTCCCTTTCCCTTCTTTTCGGTCCTGGGCGGTCAGCCGTTTTCGCTTATCCAGCTGCTTACGGTATCGAGCGCTTCGTCCAGTTTATCCGGTTCGGACCCGCCGGCTTGTGCAAAATCGGGACGTCCTCCGCCCCTGCCGCCGACTTGTTGTGCCACGAAGTTTACCAGATTGCCTGCCTGAATCCGACTGGTCAGGTCCTGGCTCACGCCCGCGGCAATCCTGACCTTACCATCACCCGCGCTTCCGATCACTACCACAGCCGACCCAAGGCGGTCTTTCAGGCGATCAACGGTATCCCGCAGCGATTTCGGGTCGATTCCATCCAGGCGGGCGGCCAGTACCTTGACGCCGTCGACATCGACCGCGCGGTCCAGCATTTCTTCACCGCTGGCGCTGGCCATCTTCGATTTCAGGCCGGCGATTTCCTTTTCCATCGCGCGGCTGCGCTCGAGCAGCTGGCGCAGGCGGTCCTCGACGGCGTCGGGCCCGACCTTGAGCACGCGGGCCAGGTCTTTGAGCTGCTCGTCGATCAGCTGGATGCGTTCTACCGCGGCCTCGCCCGCCACCGCCACGATGCGGCGGATGCCGGCCGCGATGGCCGATTCCTCGACGATCTTGAACTGGCCGATATCGCCCACGCGCTCCACGTGCGTGCCGCCGCACAGCTCGGTGGAGAACGAACCGAATTTCACCACGCGCACGCGGTCGCCGTACTTCTCTCCGAACAGCGCCGTGGCGCCGGTTTTCAGCGCATCGTCGAAGCCCATCACCTGCACGTCGGAGTCCGGGTTCACGCGGATCTCCCGGTTGACGATCCGTTCGATTTCAGACAGCTCGTTTTCGCCCACCGCGCGCGGGTGCGTGAAGTCGAAACGCAGGTGGTCGGGGGCCACCAGCGAGCCGCGCTGCTCGACGTGGTCGCCCAGCACTTCTTTGAGCGCGGCGTGCATCAGGTGCGTGGCCGAGTGGTGCAGCACGATCGACTGGCGCCGCGCGGCGTCGATGCCGGCTGCCACCGTGTCACCCACCTTCAGCGTGCCGCTGGCCAGCTGCCCGGCGTGCGCGTGAAACACGCCCGCCAGCTTGATGGTGTCGTCCACGTCGAAGCGGGCGGCCTCGGAGCGGATCACGCCGGTATCGCCGACCTGGCCGCCGGACTCGGCGTAAAACGGGGTTTTATCGAGCAGCACGATGGCCTCGCGGCCCGGCTCCAGCGCATCGACCTGCTGGCCGTCGGCGAGGATGGCCATCACCTTGCAGTCCTCGGCCGCGCTGGCCTCGTAGCCCAGGAATTTCGTCGGCGGCAGGTCCTTGACCGCGTCGGCGGAAAGCTGCGCCTGCTGGGAAAACTTGCCCGCCGAGCGCGCCCGCTCCTGCTGCTTGGCCATCTCGGCGTTGAAGCCGTCTTCGTCCACGGTCATGCCGTTCTCGCGCGCCACGTCCTGGGTCAGGTCCAGCGGGAACCCGTAGGTGTCGTAGAGCAGGAAGGCGGTGGCGCCGTCGATGACCCCGGCGTCGTCGCCGGCGCTGTCGATCACGCCCCGAAGAATGCCCATGCCGGTATCGAGGGTGCGCGAAAAACGCTGCTCCTCTTCCAGCAGGGTGTTCTCGATCAGCTCGCCCTTGCGGATCAGCTCGGGGTAGGCGTCGCCCATCTCGGCGGCCAGCGCGGCCACCATCTTGTGAAAGAAGGGCTGCTTCATGCCCAGCTTGTAGCCGTGGCGCACGGCGCGGCGGATGATGCGGCGCAGCACGTAGCCCCTGCCCTCGCGCGACGGCACCACGCCGTCCGAGATCAGGAAGGCGCAGGCGCGGATGTGGTCCGCGATGACGTTCAGCGAAGCATTGTCCAGGTCATCCGCCCCGGTCAGCTCGGCCGCGGCCCGCACCAGGCCCTGCATCAGGTCGATCTGGTAGTTGCTGTTGCGGTGCTGCAGGACGGCCGCCAGGCGCTCCAGGCCCATGCCGGTATCCACGCAGGGCGCCGGCAGGGGCTTCATGGCGCCGTCGGCGGCGCGGTCGAACTGCATGAACACGAGGTTCCAGATCTCGATGTAGCGGTCGCCGTCCTCGTCGGGCGATCCGGGCGGCCCGCCCTCGTAGTCGGGGCCGTGGTCATAAAAAATCTCGGAACAGGGGCCGCAGGGTCCGGTGTCGCCCATGGCCCAGAAATTGTCGCTCTCGTACTTTGCCTTGCCCGGCTTGTCGCCGATGCGGATCACGCGGTCCTCGGGCACGCCGATTTTTTGCGTCCAGAGGTCGTAGGCCTCGTCGTCGGTCTCGTAAACCGTTACCCACAGGCGGTCGGCGTCGAGGCCGTAAACCCCGGTCATCAGCTCCCAGGCGTAAACGATCGCGTCTTCCTTGAAATAGTCGCCGAAGCTGAAATTGCCGAGCATCTCGAAAAAGGTGTGGTGACGCGCTGTGTAGCCCACCTGGTCCAGGTCGTTGTGCTTGCCGCCGGCGCGCACGCAGCGCTGGGACGAGGCCGCGCGCGTGTAGGAGCGCTTCTCCGCGCCCAGGAACACGTCCTTGAACTGGTTCATGCCCGCGTTGGTGAACAAAAGCGTCGGGTCCTCGGCCGGCACCAGCGAGCTGGAGGGCACGACCTCGTGGCCCTTGGAGGCAAAAAAGGCAAGAAAATCCTTTCGGATTTCGGCGGTGGATTTCATC
>JAZBPJ010000118.1:0-30524 GCA_036351575.1 Lysobacterales bacterium
GCCGCTCAAGAAAGTGAAGATCCTGGACAAGGAGGGAGGCTGACATGAAAACGAATGACACGTTCGCAACCTCCCAACGGCACAGTACCGAGGAACGAGACATGAAAACCACGAAGACCGTTAAACGCGCCCTCGCCGCGTCGGTCGCGCTGGCGCTGGCGGCATCCGTCAGCACGGCGCAGGCCATCGAGTTCTCCCACGGGGAATTCACCGGCAGCTTCGACACTACCATTACCTACGGCGCGCAGTGGCGCGCCAGTGACTATGACGAGAACCTCGTCGGCAAGGCGGCCCTCAATCCGCTCGACTTCACGCTGAGCAACGCCGAGCGCCGCGCTTCGCCGGGCAAGTGGTCGTCGAACAACGACAACGGCAACCGCAACTATCCTAACGGCGGCGACCTGATCTCCAATACGATCAAGTTCACCTCCGAGCTGGATATCAGCTGGCGCAACTTCGGCGCCTTCACCCGCTTCATGGGTTTTTACGACTTTGAAAACGTCGACCAGGACTTCCTGACCAAAGAAGCGGATGACCGTGTCGGCAAGGATGTGCGCCTGCTCGACCTCTACGTCTGGGGCAGCCACGACGTGGGCGGCCGTTACTTTGACTGGCGCGTCGGCAAACAGGTGGTGAGCTGGGGCGAATCGACCTTTATCCAGGGCGGCATCAACGTGATCAACCCCGTCGACGTTTCCCGCCTGCGCGTTGCCGGCGCGGAACTCAAAGAGGCCTTCGAAGGCGTCAACATGCTGTGGGGCTCCCTGGAATTGACCCCCACGGTCTCTCTCGAGGCCCTGTACATGCTCGAGTACCGGGAGATCATTCCCGACCCGACCGGCACGTACTTTTCGACCGATGACATCGGTACGCCCGGCGCCAGCTTCGTGATGCTCGGCTTCGGCGCGCCCGACCAGCCGGTCATCAACCCGGACCTCTACCACGAGGTCTGCACGATGGGCAACTACGCCGCCTCGGACAATACCAGCCTCACGCCCGCGCTGGTCGCCGTGAGCTGCGGCGCCGCGCCGCCGCGCGTCGATGGCCCCGGGGTGAGCGACAGCGGACAGTGGGGCCTGTCCCTGCGCTGGTTCGCAGAGGACTGGAACGCGACGGAGTTCGGCTTCTACTTCCTGAACTACCACAGCCGCCTGCCGGTGCTGAACGGCAACGCTGTCACCTCCCAGGCCGTTACGAGCGCCTCGTACTACACGCTGTACCCCGAGGACATCCAGCTGTACGGCCTGAGCTTCAATACCAACATCGGCACCTGGGCGCTGGCCGGCGAGGTCAGCTACCGTCCGAACCTGCCGCTGCAGATCGACGACGTGGAACTGCTGTTCGCCGCGCTGACACCGCTGAATCCGCTGGTGCCCGCCCCGGTTGAGCAGTTCAAGAGCCAGTTGCGCGGATCCGGCGAGAACGGCTGGTACCTGCCCGGCGAGACCGTGGTCGGCTGGGAAGAGCACAAATCCTGGCAGGCCCAGATGACGACGACCAAGCTGTTCGGCCCGAACAACTTTCTCAAGGCCAACCAGATCGCCTTCGCTGCGGAAGCGGGCTTCAACTACGTGGACGACCTGCCGGCCCAGGACTTCCTGCGCTACAACGGCCCCGGCACCGACCTGGGGGGCGGCGCCGACTACCTGACCGGCGACTTCCGCAACCCGTTGACGGAACCGCGCGGCTTCGCCGATGACTTCAGCTGGGGCTACCGGGCCCTCGTTCGCGCGACCTATAACAACGCGTTCGGCGCCTGGACGCTCGAACCGTCCATCGGCTGGCAGCACGATGTCGGCGGCACGACACCCGGCCCCGGCGGATCCTTCATCGAAGGCCGCAAGCAGCTGACCCTGGGCCTGAAAGCCAACTACCTGCAAAGATGGGTGGTCGACCTTTCATACACCGCTTATTCGGGCGGTGGTATTTACAATCTTCTGACTGACCGCGATTTTTATGGCGTCAGCGTCAGTTATTCATTCTGATCGCCGGAGACATTCATGCGAACTTTGACGAAAATCACGCTTTCCGCCTGCATCGGCCTGACCCTCGGTCTGGGCCAGGCCTTCGCGGGGGCCAAACCCGACCAGATCAACCGCCTCAGCGAAGACCTGACCCCCATGGGTTCCGAGCGGGCCGGCAATGCCGCGGGCACCATTCCCGAGTGGACCGGCGGCATCACCGCAGCCCCCGCGGGTTACAGCCCGGGCGACCATCACCCGAACCCCTGGCCGGAAGACAAGCCGCTGTACCGGATTACCGGGCAGAATTACCAAGAGTACGCGGATCAGCTCAGTCCCGGCCAGGTCGCGACCTTCGAGCGCTACCCGGAGACGTATTACATGGACGTCTACCAGAGCCGGCGCAGCGCCTCGTTCCCCGAGCACATCTACGAGATGACCGCCAAGAACGGTGAAACGGCCGTGCTGGCGGACAAGGGCGAAGGTGTGCTCAACGCGGCCGAAGGTTTTCCGTTCCCGTTCCCCGAAAACGCCTACGAGCTGATGTGGAACCACAAGCTCAAGTACAAGGGCATCGGCGGCGTGCGCTACAACAACCAGGTAGCGCCGACGACGGACGGCAACTACACGGTCACCGTGATCCGCGAGGAACTGCTGGGCCTGTACTACAAGCGCGGTGTGACCATCGAGGAAATCAACAACATCCTGCTGTACTTCTTCCAGGAAGTTGAAAGCCCGGCGCGCCTGGCCGGCAACATCCTGCTGGTGCACGAGACGCTGAACCAGACGGCCCTGCCCCGCCAGGCCTGGATCTACAATCCCGGCCAGCGCCGCGTGCGGCGCGCGCCCAACGTGGCTTACGACAACCCGGGCACCGGCTCCGACGGCCTGCGCACCAACGACATGACCGACATGTTCAACGGCGCGATGGACCGCTTTGACTGGAAGGTGGTCGGCAAGAAAGAGATGCTGATCCCTTACAATTCCTACGATGCGCACGCCGAAGGCATTAGCTACGACGAGTTCGTGATGCCAGGCCACCTCAACCCGGCGCTGATGCGCTACGAACTGCACCGCGTTTGGGTGGTCGACGCGACGCTGAAAGAAGGCATGCGTCACATCAACGCGCGCCGCACCTTCTACCTGGACGAGGACAGCTACCAGATCGTGCTGATCGACCATTACGACGGTCGCGGCCAGCTCTGGCGGGCCTCGGAATGCCACTCGGTCAACTACTACGAAGTACCGACCCTGTGGTCGACGATCGAAGCGCACTACGACCTGCAGTCCGGGCGTTACGTGGCGCAGGGCTTCGACAACACGATGGCGGTCAACACCTTCAACGTGGAACTGAATGCCGGCCAATTCACGCCCCAGGCGCTCCGCACCCGCGGCCGCCGCTAAAAACCGCGAACGGAGGCCGGCTGCCATGCCGGCCTCTTTTTGCCTGAAGAAGACGCGAACGTGAGAAGAAATTACCTGATCCTGATGTTCCTTTGCGCCGCGCTGGTCGTGTCCGTGGTCATTTACGCCAACGGCGCAACGGATCTCGACGTCGACTACGCGGAGCACCTGCCGCTGGCGACGGAATCCATGGTGCTCGACATGACCCGGGCCGGCGACACGGTCGTCGCCGTCGGGGAGCGCGGGCATGTTCTGCTGAAACACGACGGTGGTCAATGGACCCAGGCGGAAGTCGTTCCGACCCGGGTCACGCTGACGTCGGTGACCTACACGGATGGCCGGCTCTGGGCCGGCGGCCACGACGCGGTCATCATCACCAGCGGCGACCGCGGCGAAACCTGGACGCGTCTGCATTTCGACCCGGACCGCCAGCAGGCGGTGATGGACCTGTACTTCACGGACGAGGACAACGGCACGGCCATCGGCTCTTACGGCCTTTACCTGCAGACCCGAGACGGCGGCCAGACCTGGGAAGACATCGAGATCGACCCCGAGGGAGGCTACCACCTGAACAAGATGCTGCGGTTCGACGACGGGCGCCGGCTGATCGCCGGCGAGGCCGGTTATTCCTACCGCAGCTACGACGACGGCGCGACCTGGGAGCGCCTGGCCCTGCCTTACCAGGGTTCGATGTGGGGCGCGCTGCGCGTGGACGAGGAATGCGTGCTGTTCTTCGGCCTGCGCGGCCATGCCCTCGAAAGCTGTGATTTCGGAACCACGTGGACCGAGGTCGCAACGGGCACCGAGGCCAGTATCTCCGACGGCGCAACGTGGAACGGAAAGGTTCTGATGGCCGCCAACAGCGGCGTGGTGCTGACAAAAGACGATGGCCACAGCTGGAAAGCCATCAAGCATTCCAGCGGCGTCGACTTCGCCGCTGCGCTCTCGCTGGGCGACGGCCGCTTCCTGCTGGCCGGCGAAGACGGCGTGTTCGAATACCCGGAAATCCCGGCGGAGGAAAGCGGCGATGAATGACCAGAACACTTACACGCACCGCATCGCCGATTTCCTGATCCGGAACCGCTGGTTCTTCGTGATCATTTTCGCGGTGATCACGGTCGGCATGATCGTCGCGATGACGCAGCTGAAAATCGAGACCGGCTTCAAGAAACAGCTGCCGCTCGACCACGAGTACATGCAGACCTTTCTCGATTACGAGAAGGAATTCGGCGGCGCCAACCGCATCCTGGTAGCGCTGGTCGCCCGCGAAGGCGACATGTTCACCGACGAATTCTTCGAGTCGTTCGAGGAAATCTCCGACCAGGTCTTTTTCATTCCCGGCGTGGACCGCGCCAGCGTGCGCTCGATCTTCACTCCGAACGTGCGCTTCGTCGAGATCGTCGAGGACGGATTCGCCGGCGGCAACGTGATTCCGGCCGACTTCGCGCCCTCGCCGGAAATGTTCGAGACCGTGCGCGGCAACATCATCAAGTCCGGCGAAATCGGCCGCCTGGTTTCCAGCGACTTCAAGGGCGCCATGGTCTGGGCCAACCTGCTCGAGGAAAACCCGGCGACCGGCGAAAAGCTGGACTACCGCGCCGTCGCCGCGCAGCTCGAGGATATCCGCAGCAAGTACCAGGACGAAAACCACACGGTCCACATCATCGGCTTCGCAAAAATCGTCGGCGACATTTCCGACGGCGCGATGGCCGTGGCCTGGTTTTTCCTGATCGCGCTCGTGATCACCGGCATCCTGCTGTACCTCTATGCACGATCGATCTGGCTGACCGTCCTGCCGCTGACCTGTTCGCTGATCGCGGTCATCTGGCAGATGGGTTCGCTCAGCCTGATGGGGTACAGCCTGGACCCGATGAACATCCTGACGCCGTTCCTGATCTTCGCGATCGGGGTCAGCCACGGCGTGCAAATGGTCAGCGTCTGGATTGTGGAGAAAAAATTCGGCGGGCGCACACCCGACGACTGGGTGCGCAGCGGCGTGCTGAATCCCGATGAAATTCCGCACCTCCTGCCCCACCACGGTTCCCTGGAAACGATCAAGAAACTGCTGACCCCGGGGGCCATCGCGCTGGTCTCCGACGCGATCGGCTTCCTGACGATCCTCTTCATCAAGATCCGCATTATCCAGGAGCTCGCGATCACGGCCAGCATCGGCGTGGCGATCATCATCCTGACCAACCTGTTCCTGCTGCCGATCCTGCTTTCCTGGCTGCACATGAAGAACGCCGAGGAATACCGTCACCGGCTGCTCAAACGGGCCGCCAAGGATGCGCCGATCTGGCGCTTCCTGGCCGGTTTCACGCAGCCGAAACGGGCCGCCTGGACCGTTGCCGTGGCGGTTGTGCTGTTCGTCGGCGGCTTCTGGAAGGCGCAGGACATGAAGATCGGTGACTCCGAGGCCGGCGTACCCGAACTGAGACCGGACTCGCGTTACAACCAGGACGCGATGCTGATTTCCTCGAAATTCTCGCTCGGCGTTGACCTGCTGACGGTGATCGCGGAGACCGTGCCGAACGCCTGCACGGAAAACTACGAGGTGATGGAGGCCATCGACCATTTTGCCTGGCACCTGGCCAACGTGCCCGGCGTGCAGAAGGTCATTACGCTGCCGATGGCGGTCAAGGTCGTCAACTCCGGCTGGAACGAGGGCAATATCAAGTGGCGTTACCTGCCCAGTGACCGCTACGTGCTGCGCCAGGCGCTCAGCAGCATCCCCACCGATACGGGGCTGCTGAACAACGACTGCAGCGCGATCCCGATCCTGGTGTTCACCACCGACCACAAGGCCGAGACCATCGCCACGATCGTCGACGAGGTCAAGCGTCTGCGTGAAAGCACGCACGTCAGTGACCTCGAGTTCGAGATGGAGCACGAAACGCTGGAGGCGCTGGCCAGTGAGCCCGGCGAAGTGACCGAGGAGAAACTCCGTTTCCGCCTGGCGACCGGCAACGTCGGCGTGATGGCGGCCACCAACGAAAACATCAAGGCGGCCGAGAAACCCATGCTGGCGCTTGTTTTCGGCTCGATCATCATACTTTGCCTGCTGGCCTACCGCAGCGTGCTGGGAACGCTCAGCATCGTGCTGCCGCTGGTGATCGTCTCCACGCTCGCGCAGGCGCTGATGGCGATCTACGGCATCGGGCTGAAGGTGAATACGCTGCCCGTGGTGGCGCTCGGCGTGGGCATCGGCGTCGATTACGGCATTTACATCTTCAACCGCTTGCGCATGGAACTGAGCCACGGCCACGACCTGCACACGGCCTATTACCGAACCTTGCGCCTGACCGGCCGCGCGGTGATCTTCACCGGCTTCACGCTGGCCACGGGCGTCGGCACCTGGATCTTCTCAACCCTGCAGTTCCAGGCCGACATGGGCATCCTTCTCTGCTTCATCTTCCTGGCCAACATGGTGGGGGCCATCGTCGTGCTGCCCGCGCTGGTTCGCCTTCTGATGGTGCGCGGCAAGGACCGGGAACAAGCGGAGGAAGCGCAGGCCTGAGCCGATGGAGCCGGGCGAAAACGGTGCCCCGGGTCGCGCGCGCGTCCTCGCCGTGCACAAAGAGCGGTTCGTCGTAACGGACGGCTCTGCAGAAGTTCACGCCGAGCTGGCCGGCCGGTTCCTGCACCGGGCCGGCTCGGCGCTCGACCTGCCCACGGTCGGTGACTGGGTGTCTGCCGAGTTTCTCGACAAGCGAACACACGCGATCATCCACGAGGTGCTGCCCCGCAGCAGCCTGATGAAACGCAAAAGCCCGGGCAGGAACGTCGACTACCAACTGATCGGCGCCAACATCGACACCGCTTTCGTGGTCCAGTCGCTCGACCACGATTTCAACCCCCGACGCCTCGAACGTTACCTGGTGATGATCCACGAAAGCGGCATTCTGCCCGTGGTGCTGTTCAGCAAGAGCGACCTGTGCGGCGAGGACGAGAAAGCTGGCTGGCTGGCGGAAATCACCGGCCTGCTCGCCGGTTTGCAAGTGATCACCTTCAGCAACGAGACGGGCGAAAACATCGATCGCATCGAGGCCCTGCTGGAACCCGAAAAGACCTACTGCCTGGTGGGTTCTTCCGGCGTCGGCAAGTCCACGCTGCTCAACCGCCTGCTGGGAAACGAACAACTCGAAACGCAGGCGGTCAGGGAAAAGGACAGCAAGGGCCGCCACACCACGACCAGCCGCCAGCTGATCCGCCTGCCTTCAGGCGCGATGGTCATCGACACGCCCGGAATGCGTGAACTCGGCAACCTCTTCGTTGAGACAGGCATCGGGCAGACCTTTGCCGAAATCGAGGAACTGGCCCGTCAGTGCCGCTTCACCGACTGCTCCCACGGCAGCGAAAGGGGCTGCGCGATTCAAAGGGCCATCGACAGCGGGGAGCTGTCCGAGGACCGGTTCGAAAACTACCGGGCGATGCAGCGCGAAACGGCTTTTAACGAGATGTCCTACCGCGAGAAGCGCGAAAAGGACCGGGCGTTCGGAAAAATGGTCCGCTCCGTGATGAAGCAAAAGCGCCGCCGTTGAAGCGGCCTGTTCGACCGGGCCACGGATTCAACCGATCACGCGCAGCAGCCAGTTCCTGAAGGCGAGAACGGGCGCATAGCCCGCCCGCTCCCGGGGAGTGACGAGATAGTAGCCGAAAGCCGTTTCGAGCGGCTGTTCCAGGACGACCACCAGGTCACCCTGTTGCAGTTCGTTCTCGATCAGGAATCGCGGCAGCAGCGCGACACCCAGCCCGGCCACCGCTGCCTGAGCGGTCGTCGAGATTTCCTCGAACACCATGCCGCCTGCCGCCGGCACGTCGAGCCCGGCGGCGGAAAACCACTCCTGCCATGCCGCGGGACGGGTACGGAGCTGCAGCAACGGCATGTCCAGCAGGTCCCCGGGACGGGTCAGTTCGTGCGCGGACCGCAGCGCGGGCGCGCAGACCGGAACGGTCTCTTCCCGCATCAGGAAGGTACTCTCGGTATCCGGCCAGTCGGTGTGACCGAAGTGAATCGCCGCGTGCAGGTCTTCTTTCTTGAAGTCGAACGGCGAGAGCTTGGTTGCGAAGTTGACGGTGATGTCCGGATGCTCGGCCAGGAAACGCGGCATGCGCGGAATCAGCCAGCGGGTGCCGAAAGTCGGCAGAATCGCGAGGTTCAGCGTTCCGCCGCGCGGGTCGGTCATGGCGTTGAGCGTGGCCAGCCGAATGGCTTGCAGGCCTTTTTCGACCTCGTCAGCGTAGCGTTTCCCGGCCGCGGTCAGGCGCACGGACTTCCTTTCACGTGAAAAAAGCTGAACCCCCAGCTGCTCTTCCAGCGCGCGCACCTGCCGGCTGATCGCGCCCTGCGTCAGGCTCAGTTCAGCGGCCGCCTCGGTAAAGGTGCCCGAACGTGCGGCTGCTTCAAAGGCGAGCAGCATGCTCGTGCTGGGCATCAGGCGCTTTTGCTGGCTCATATCCATTACTTTACCTCATGCATGTGATGAAATAAAGTCGTATCAACAAGACATGATTTAGCTCACGGTTTCAGAGATACTGCTTGTATAATATATACTTAATCAGATATCAGAGAACCCTATTTACCGGCCCGTATTATTACTAATTAGAATATGTCAGGCCTGAAACCATCTTTCACGGAGTCAGCGATGTTGAAGCAAGCGAAATACGAACCTTCCGCCAAAGAACAGGCTTTTCTCGATACCGTCGAGAACGGCAAATACGACCGCCAGATCATCACCGGCATCAAGAAATTCGTGAACGGCACAGCGCCGGAAGACATGCAGGATTTCTACAGTGAGCTGGAACTCAAGCAGCTCTCGGCTCTCACGGGGACGGAACTCGACGTTGAAAAACGCATGCCCGTCAAGATGACGCGCCATTATTTCGAGCGCGCCCGCAACAGCAAGCCGCTGCAGACCCTGGTGAAAGCCAACCCCCGGGAAACTGAGGAGTTGGCAGGCGCTGAAGATCCCGGTCACCAGATGGACTACAGCCCGGTCGAGGGCCTGCTGCACAAGTACGAAATCGGCCTCGCCTACGTGGCGTCGACGTGCTCCGCGCATTGCCGCTTCTGCTACCGCGAAGAACTGGTCGCGCGCAAGGAGGTCGAGCGCCACGACGGCACCGTGGCAAAGAAAGGGCTGGCGCAGATCAAGGACGTGACCGACTACATCATCGAGCACAACCGCATCGTTGAGGAAAACGGCGGGCGCCACCCGGTGACCGGGCGCGAAAAACTGCGTGAAATCCTGATGTCCGGCGGCGATCCGATGGTGCTCAGCAACAAGAATATCGCGGCCTGGCTCGCGGCGCTGGCCGAGGCCGGGATCGAGCAGATCCGTATCGGCACCAAGGAAATGGCCTTCTTCCCGAAACGCTTCGACGAAGGCTTCTTCGACATGATGGACACGTTCAACGAGATGTGGCCGGACGTGAACATCCGCATCGTGATCCACTTCAACCACCCGGACGAGTTCCTGGTCAAGGACGAAGCCGGTAACTACATCGATCACCCGGGCGGCGGGCTGGAGTGGGTTCCCGAGACGCGCAGCGCCGTTCAGCAGGTCGCCGGGCGGCACTACATGAACATCGAAAACCAGTCGCCGATCATCAAGGATGTGAATAACGATTCTGACGCTTTGCGCATCCTGCAGCGCGAAATGAAGCGCAACGGCGTCGAGAACCACTATTTCTTCTGCGGCCGCGACATCATCGGCCACAAGAATTTCAACGTGCCGATCGAGGAAGCCTGGCACTGCCTGAACGAGTCACAGAAGGGCCTGTCCGGCGTCGAAGCCCACGCGCGGCTGTCGATTACCCATTACAAGGGCAAGACAGAGGTCAACGCCGTGACCAACGAACCGCTGCCCGGCGTACCCGGCACGGAGAACGGTTTCGTGATTTTCAAACTGCTGCGCAGCGCCGCGGACGCGCCGGACCGGGGCAAGGTCTGCATTGTCGGGCGCAACCCGGAGGCCATCTGGTTCAGCGGTTACGACGACCGCGTGATCTACGATGAGCTCGGCCTGTACCACGACCACGAAGAACTGCGCCGCGAAGTTATCGAAAAGAAAAAGGCCAGCATCGGCTGACCTGACGAGGCAAGGAACATGATCGACAAGCAAATCGGATCTCCAGCGGAGGCCGTGCGCGAAATTTTCGACGGCGCCACCGTGATGATCGGCGGCTTCGGCGAGGCCGGAAGCCCGATCGAGCTGATCCATGCCCTGATCGACCAGGGCACCAGAGACCTCACGGTCGTAAACAACAATACCGGAAGCGGCCACGTCGGCCTGGCGGCGCTGATCGAAAACCGCCAGGTTCGAAAGATGATCTGCTCCTTCCCTCGAACCGCCAATTCACTGGTATTCCCGGAGCTGTACCGGGCCGGCGAGATCGAACTCGAACTGGTGCCGCAGGGTACGTTGGCCGAGCGCATACGCGCCGGCGGCGCGGGCATCCCGGCCTTCTATACGCCTTCTTCTGTCGGTACGCCGCTGGCGGAAGGCAAGGAAGTCCGGCAGTTCGACGGCCAGGACTACGTGATGGAATATGGCCTGACCGCTGATTTTTCGCTGATCAAGTGCCGCCAGGCCGACCGCCTGGGCAACCTGGTGTACAACAAGACCGCGCGCAATTTCGCTCCGGTCATGGCCATGGCCGGGCGCAGGACCATCGTGCAGGCCCGCGAAATCGTTCCGGTCGGCGCCATCGATCCGGAATGCGTGGTCACACCCGGTATTTTCGTCCAGGGCATCGTGCAGGTTTCCGACCCGCTGCACGAATCGCTGCTGGTGGCCGAAGGGAGGAGCTACCCATGAACAACGCTGCAGCGGAAACGAACGCTGAAAAAATCGGCTGGAGCCGTGAAGAAATGGCTCAGCGCACCGCCATGGATATTCCCAACGGCGCCTACGTGAACCTCGGCATCGGCATACCCGAGCTGGTCGCGCGCTTCGTGCCCGAGGGCCGCGAAGTGATCTACCACACCGAAAACGGCCTGCTCGGCATGGGACCGGTCGGCGACGACGGCGGCGAACCGGAACTGATCAACGCCGGCAAGAAACGCGTCTCGGCGATTCCCGGAGCCGCGTTCTTTCATCACGCCGACAGTTTCTCGATGATTCGGGGCGGGCACCTGGATGTCTGCGTGCTCGGCGCGATGCAGGTCGCGGAAAACGGCGACCTGGCCAACTGGTCGACCGGGGCGCCCGACGCCATTCCCGCCGTCGGCGGCGCGATGGACCTGGTAGCCGGGGTAAAAACGATCTACGTGATCACGCAGCACGTCACCAAGCAAGGCGACCCCAAGCTGCTGGAGCGCTGCACGATGCCGCTAACCGGCGTCGGCATCGTCAGCCGGATCTATACCGACCTGGCGGTGATCGACGTGACCGACGCGGGCTTCAGGGTGGCCGAGATGGCGCCCGGGGTCGATTTCGAATACCTGCAGGAAAGAACGGGGGCAACGCTCCTGCCCCCGGGCTCCTGAGGAGATGAAAAATCATGAAACATGACGTTTCGGAAGTACCGGCAGTAAAGGTTTCAAAAAGCCAGGCGCTGTATGACAGGGCCCTGGGCATGATGCCCGGCGGCTGCAGCCGCAACACCATCCTGCGCAAACCGCACCCGGTTTACGCCGCCCACGCCAAGGGCTGTTGGATCACCGATATCGAGGGTAAAAAGTACATCGATTATTCCAACAACATGGCCTCCCTGATCCACGGCCACGCGCATCCGAGAGTGGTCGAGGCCATCACCGAACAGGTGAAAAAGGGTACCGCCTACGCCGTTGGCACGGTGCAGGAAATCGATTACGCCGAGCACCTGCTGAGCCGCAACCCCAGTTTTGAGCGGATACGCTTCGCCAACTCGGGCACCGAGGCCGTCATGGCCTGCCTGAAGGCATCCCGGGCGTACACGGGCCGGCCAAAGATCGCCAAGGTCGAGGGCGCCTACCACGGCCTCTACGACTACGCAGAGGTCAGTCAGTGTCCCACCCCGCAAAACTGGGGCAAAGAGGACCACCCGGCCAGCGTGCCGGTCGCATACGGAACACCCAAGGCCGCGCTGGACGACGTGGTGGTGATCCCGTTCAACGATCCCGAGGTCGCCGTGGCCATCCTGGATGAACACAAAGACGACATCGCCTGCGTGCTGATCGACCTGATGCCGCACCGGGTCGGCCTGGTGCCAATCCAGGAGGAATTCCTCGAAGCGCTCGAATCCTGGACCCGGGCAAACGGCGCCCTGCTGGTGCTGGACGAGGTCATCACCTTCCGCTGCGGCTACGGCGGCGCGCAGGAAAAGCATCCCATCCAGCCTGACCTGACCGCGATGGGCAAGATCATCGGCGGCGGTTTCCCGGTGGGCGCACTGGCTGGCCGGGCCGAAGTCATGGAAGTCATGAACCCGCTGGCTGAAAAAGTGCTGTTCCCGCATTCGGGCACCTTCTCGGCCAACCCGGTCACCATGACCGCGGGCCGCGTGTCGATGGAGATGTACGACCAGGCCGCGGTGAAGAAGCTCAACCGGCTTTCGGCCTACGCCCGCGACTGCATCAGCCAGGCCATCCAGGTTTCCGGTGTGCCCGCCTGCATTACCGGCGGCGGCTCGATGTTCCGGATCCAGCTGAAACACGAAGCACCGCAAAACTACCGCGCGGCCTTCACCACGCCGAACGAGAAAAAAGCCACGGCCATGCTGCTCGATCACCTGTTCGACAACGGGTTCATCCTGATGAATACCTGCTCTGGCGCCTTGTCGACCGCCATGACCCAGAAACACGTGGACATGCTGGCCGAGGCCCTGCTGACGGGGTTCCGGAAAATCCGCGGCATCCTTCGCGACAACGGTGACTGACAGATCGAGGCCAAGGAATGGGGTCAGAGTAGCTCGACTACTCTGACCCCGGTTTTGGGAACGATTGGAGAATAATCATGACCGACGTATTCATCTGTGACGCCATTCGTACGCCCGTGGGGCGCTACGGCGGCTGCCTGGCGCCGGTGCGCGCCGACGACCTGGCGGCGATCCCACTGCGCGAGATACTCAAGCGCAACCCGGACCTCGATCCGCACACCGTGGACGACGTGTACCTCGGCTGCGCCAACCAGTCCGGTGAAGACAACCGCAACGTGGCGCGCATGGCCAGCCTGCTGGCGGGATTCCCCGCCGAAGTACCGGCCTGTACCGTAAACCGCCTGTGCAGTTCCGGACTCAACGCGATCGGCAGCGGGGCCAACGCGATCATCGCCGGCGAAGCCGACCTGGTGGTCGCCGGCGGCGTGGAGAGCATGTCGCGGGCGCCTTTCGTGATCGGCAAGGCGAACGGTCCCTTCGACCGTTCACCGAAAATGGAAGACACGACCATGGGATGGCGCTTCGTCAACCGCAAGCTCGACGAAATGTACGGCACCGAGACAATGCCGCAAACCGCCGAGAACCTGGCAAAGGAATTCAACATCAGCCGCGAAGACCAGGACCTCTTCGCGCTTTGGAGCCAGGAAAAAGCCGCCGCGGCCATTGAGGACGGACGCATGACCGAGGAAATCGTCGCGGTGGAAGTGCCGCGCCGCAAGCAGGATCCGCTGGTCGCGGATACCGACGAGCATCCGCGCCGTACCAGCCTCGAGAAGCTCGCCGCGCTGCGTCCGCTGTTTCCCGATGGCACGATCACGGCCGGCAACGCCTCCGGTATCAACGACGGCGCCGCTGCGCTGCTGCTGGCCTCGGAGTCGGCGGTCACGCGTCACGGTCTCAAGCCGCTGGTGCGCGTCGTGGGCACCGCCTACGCCGGCGTACCGCCGCGCATCATGGGTTACGGCCCGGTTCCGGCCACGCGCAAGCTGATGAAACGCCTCGGCATGTCACTCGACGACATGGACATCATCGAGCTGAACGAGGCCTTCGCCGCCCAGGCGCTGACCTGTTCACGTGAGCTGGGGCTGGCCGACGACGACCCGCGGATCAACCCGCAGGGCGGCGCGATCGCGCTGGGCCACCCCCTGGGCATGAGCGGCGCCCGGCTGGCCGTGACCGCCATTCGCCAGCTGCTGCGCGGCGATGGCCGCTACGCGCTGTGCACGATGTGCGTAGGCGTCGGCCAGGGCGTGGCCACGGTGCTCGAAAAAGTGTGATTTGAAAATTCGGGGCCGGATACGTATCCGGCCCCGAATTTTGCATGCTTATTTGGCGAAGGAGATAAAGTCCTGCTGCTCGGCAGAGACTTCCTTGCCCATCACTTCTGCCACCGTTCCGCCGAACATGCGGCCGAGCAGGCCGGCGTTCATCGAGCCGATGTAGGTCTTGCCGTCGCTCTTCTCGTAGACGCTGATCGTGCAGGGCATCATCACCGAGACCACCCGGTCGGCATCATCGGCAAGAATGCGGGAAGCGTGGTTGGCCTGGCACAGGTTGATCAGCCAGGTCCTGGGCACTTCCGGCCCTCCGTGCCTGGCGATGGAAGCGTCCAGCTTGACGATACCCGAAACGACCCAGCCGGCTTCGACCGCGTTTTTCTGGATCCGGTCGACGGTCTCCTCGAGCCCGTACGGACTGGCGCTCTCGTTCAGCATCAGCCCGGGCATCATTTTCCAGGCAACTGCGCCGAGCACGATAATCCCGGCCATGAAACCCACGATAAATCCTTTGAAACTCATAACATCGTTACTCTGCTTGGTTATCACACTCCGCCGGAGTGCACGGTTTCGTAATGATGCTGTCTTTCAATAAGGAGATGCAAAAAAAACGCGCAGCCGGGGCTGCGCGTTCAGGAGAGATTCACCGGCGCCCGGCTATGCCGGGACACCTTTGGCGATCCAGGATTCAGCCCGCGTTGCGGCCGCGGATGTAGTTCAGCATGGTACCGGCGTCGCTGACTTCGAACGGATCGGTCGGGCAGTTGTCTTCCTTGCCGGCCTCGGAAAAGACCTTAACGATCTCGCCGTCTTCGACCAGCATGGAATAGCGCCAGGAACGGTCACCGAAGCCGAGGTTGGCCTTTGAGACCAGCATGTCCATGCCGCGCGTGAAGTCGCAGTTGCCGTCGGGCAGAAGCTTTACTTTTTCGGCGCCGAGGTGCTTGCCCCACTGGAACATGGTGAAGGCATCGTTGACGCTCAGGCAATAAACCTCGTCCACACCCTCCTGCTTGAAGAGGTCGTAAGACGCTTCGTATCCGGGCAGGTGCGTGCTGGAGCAGGTCGGCGTGAAGGCGCCGGGCAGCGCAAACACCACGACGCGCTTGCCGGCGAAAATGTCGTCGCTGCTGACGTCCTGCCAGCGGAAGGGATTCTCGCCTTCCACGGACTCGTCGCGAACGCGGGTCTTGAATACAACCTGGGGGACTTTCTGACTCATGTCTGATTCTCCTTTCGATCCGCAGATCGAGTGAACTCGTTAAAAAATTACAGGGTGAATATTGAACTGAAGATATGTTCTCACGATCACATTTATATTTGAAATTGATTGTTATTATATTTTCGATAGCTTATTCAAATATCAATACGGGGCGCGGCGAACGCCATGGTGGCGCCAGGCAAAGAGCTATAGACAAAACCCGCATGTCGGCCATTCACTCGTTCAATACGAAACGAATCCGAAAACCCGTCCGTCCGAGCATCATCGCGATCGGCACGAACGCCAGCGTCATCGGCAGTGCAAAGAGCCACTCGATGACGTTTTCGATCCGGTCGACGAGGTCGGGATCATCCAGGAACAGCGCCTTGGCCAGCGAGAGCAGACCCATGGCCCACTGCATGCTGACCATGGCAGTCAGGACAAGGATAGAACCGCGCAATCGCCCCCCGGCCAGTGTTTTTCGAATCGGCCACAGCAGGCGAAGCAGCAACAGCTGCGCCATCCCGGTGCCTGCGAAATAGAAGATCACGCCGTACCGCCGCAGCCAGCGGTACAGGTCGCCTTCGGTGCCCAGCCAGGCCACGTAGACGACCAGGAAGGCCGCACCCGCAGCGCCCAGAACAAAGACCGCGCGGGCGGACCTCGAGGATGCCGCGTCCAGCGCCGCCAGCCATTCGCGCACGAAATACCAGCCGAAAAACAGCAGCACGGCGCAGGGCATCATCAGCGCTCGAAACAGGTGCAGGCCCGGGCCGGAGCGGGCCGCCCGGCTGATGGATACGCAGCCGTCCCAGTACGGGTTGCAGACGAATCGCGGCTCCAGCGCATCGCCCGCGTGGATGTTCAGCTGGTAGGCGGCGAGCACGGCGACCACCGGCATGAAGGCCGCCGCGTAAAGGATGACCCCGGGGCGTTTCACCGCTCCCCGCGGAAACCGGGGCCCTTCACAAAACGGCCCGGTTTTGCCCCGGTGTGTTCACCGTCATCGAGCACCTGTACGCCGTTGACAAAGACGTGGATCATGCCGGCCGCCAGTTGGTGGGGTTCCTCGAAAGTCGCCCGGTCCGCGATGGTTTCCGGGTTGAACACCACGACATCGGCGTAGTGGCCGGGGACGAGCGCTCCGCGCCGGTCCAGTTTCATGTTCGCGGCCGGCATCCGGGTCAGGCGGTGAACGGCTTCTTCCAGCGGGATGATGCCCTCATCTCTCACGTACTTGCCCAGCAGCCGTGCAAATGCGCCGTATCCCCGCGGATGCGGCTGCGAATGCGTGAACGGCGGCTCCGGCGCCTGCGAGGCCGAGTCGGAACAGAAACTGACCCAGGGCAGCGCGATCTTCTTGCGGATATTGTCCTCGCTCATCGTGAAGCGGACGGTTCCGACGCGGCTGTCGTCCTCGATGATCAGGTCAAAAGCCGTTTCCTCGGGCGTCGTGCCCCGCTCGGCCGCGACCTCGGCCAGGGTCCGGCCGGTGAGGTGCCGCAGCGCCGGGTTTTCAAAGCTGGTCAGCAGCAGATCCTCCGGCGGAATCATGTCCATGTCGGCCGCGATCCTCGGCCGCAGTTCGGGGTCTTTCAGCCGTTCGACCATCGCGTCGTGACCGCCTTCGCGGGCCCAGCCGGGCAGCTCGATCGTCAGGCCGGTGGAACTGGCGTGGTATGTGTACATGTCGGCGGTAACGGCCAGGCCTTCGGCCCGTGCAGCCTCGATGCGCCGGATCACCTCGTCGAGCTTGCCCCAGTTCTGCTTGCCGGAAACCTTGAGGTGGTAAACCTCGCCGCGGATTCCCGATTCGCGCACGATGGTGATGAATTCGTCCAGCGCCTCGAAAATCGTGTTGCCCTCGTTGCGCATGTGCGAGGTGTAGAGGCCGTCGAATTCGGCCGCGGCGCCGGCCAGTTCGATCAGTTCTTCGGTCGAGGCGAAGTTGCCCGGCACGTAGACCAGCGCCGAGGACAGGCCGATGGCGCCCTCGCGCATGGCGCCGCGCACCAGGTCTTTCATGCGCTCGAGCTCCGCGGGCGTGGCCGCCCGGTCCTCGTAGCCCATTTCGTGCACCCGCACCGAGGAGGCGCCGACAAAGGATGCGACGTTGGTCGAAACCCCGCGGTCCTCCAGGTGCTGCAGGTACTCGCCCAGCGTGGTCCAGGCAATGTCGTACCGGATGTCGGACTGCTCATCGAGGCGCTGCTTTTTCATCGCCTCGTTCCACGGACCCATCGAGTGACCCTCGCCCATCACTTCCAGCGTAACGCCCTGCATGATGTCGCTCAGCGAGCGCCCGTCCTGCAGCAGCGAGAGATTGGACCAGCTCAGTACGTTGATGAAACCGGGCGCCACCGCAAGCCCCTCGGCGTCGACCTCGTTCTTTCCACGATGCCCGGACAGCTCACCGACGACGGTAATGCGGTCGCCGTCTATCGCGATATCACCCCTGAAAGGCGCGCCTCCGCTGCCGTCGTAAACGGTGCCGTTCCGTATGATCAGGTCGTGAACGGTTGACGTATCCGACGCGAGGCCGGGTGAAATCGATAACATGAGCACCATGGCGAAACGCAGCATCCTGTTTCCTCGACGGCCCGCAGCGGGCCTGTGTAACCGGACTTTGAGTATAGTGGCTTGCCGCCCGCTGAGAAATGGTCAAGAATCGGCCTGTTTATTCGCGCGGGGCGCAAGGGCGGAGAGTATTGAAAAACACCAGCGAAGAACTGCTCGAGGTCGTCGATGAACGCAATCGTGTCGTCGGCAGGGAACGCCGCGGCGTCATCCACGCGCGCGGACTGATGCACCGGTCCGCCCAGGTGTTCGTATTCAACGCGCGCGGTGAACTGTTCCTGCAGAAACGTTCCGCAAAAAAAGACGAGTTCCCCGGACTCTGGGACAGTTCCGCCGCCGGCCACGTCGATCCCGGCGAAAGCTACGAGGATTGCGCGCGGCGTGAACTGGAAGAGGAACTGGGCATCTGTGAGGCGGTTGAACTGGAGCCCCTGTTTCAGATTCCCGCCTCCGCTGATACCGGCTTCGAACACTGCTCGGTCTTCCGCTGCCGCCACGACGGCCCGATGACACTGCAGCCGCACGAGGTCGACGACGGACGCTGGGTCGCTCCCGCGGAGATGGACCGGCTGGTGGAAGACGAAAAATCAGGGCTCACGCCGGCGGCACGCCGAATCTGGCGCCTGCTCAAGAGCAGTGGAAACCCGGGCACGTGAAAGCCGACGAGTTCGAAACCGCGGTGCAGAGGGTGATGGACACGCTGCCCGGCTGGGTCCACGAAGCGCTTGAAAACGTGGAGATCCGGGTGGAGGACGAGGCCGGCGAGGAACTCGGACCCGACGCGGCCGACCTGCTGGGCCTCTACGACGGCATTCCGCTGACCGAGCGCAGCGTCGAGGACAGCGGCGTTTTGCCCGACGTGATATACATTTTTCGCAAACCCCACCTTGAGATGGACCTGGACCGCGAGGAACTGATCCTGGAAATCGAAACCACGCTGGTGCACGAAATCGCCCATTATTTCGGCATCGACGACGACCACCTCGACGAGATCGGCTGGGGGTGAGTCCATGAAACATGCACTCGGAACACTGGCGTTCACGGCCGCGGCATTCATGCGGCTGCGAATGAGCCGGGCGCACATGGAGCGCTACCAGCTCAAGCGGCTGAAAAGCCTGCTGCGCCATGCCGATCGCAACGTCCCCTTTTACCGGGACTGGTTCAGGCAGCACGGATTTCACCCGCAGGACATCCGCAGCCTTGCCGACCTGTCAGGCCTGCCGCCGATCGACAAGCAGCGGCTGAAAACATTGCGGGAGTCTTTCACTGCCGATGAAATCGAGCGCCGCCGGCTGATCGAACACCAGACCAGCGGCTCCACCGGCATGCCTGTATCTTTCCTGCGCGCACCGCACGAAGAACGGCGCCTGAACATGCTGCGCTGGCGCATGCGGGTGCAGTTCGGTCTGCGGCCCGGAGACCGCCTGGCCAAGGTAAAAACGAACTGGGAACCGCTGTCTCCGCGTTTCAACCGCCTGCTGTCCCTGGCTCGCGCGACCGGGCTGCTGGACAGCCGCATTTTCGACTGCCTGAACGACCCCGCCGGAAATTATCGAAAAATCGTCGAATTCCAGCCGACCTCCATTTCGGGCTATCCCGGCGCAGTAGCACGCATCGCGGAACAGCATTTGCGTCAGAAGGGCCGACTGGACAAACTGCGCCGGGTCGGTGTGGGCGGTGAAACACTGACGCAAGCTCACAAGCGGCTGATCAGCGAGGCGTTCGGCGTTCCCATCCACGACAGCTACGGCACGACCGAGTGCAACCTGGCAGCCTGGCAGTGCCACGACACCGGCCTCTATCACGTCAACGACGACGGCATCTTGCTCGAGGTCTGCCGTGACGGCGTCCCGGTTGCCGACGGCGAGCGTGGCGAAATCGTGATCACGTCACTGCACTCCCGGACCATGCCGGTCATACGCTACGCGATGGGCGATATCGCGGTTGCCGGCCCGTCGGCCTGTCCCTGCGGCAGCCCGTTTTCCACCCTGCGTTCCCTGCGGGGCCGGACCCTGGATTACCTTCGAACCAGCGACGGGCGCGACATGCACCCCTTTGAACTGCTGAATGAAATCGTGCTGGCGGACGAGGACTGGATCATGGAATACCAGTTCATCCAGCAGGAAGCCGACCGCTACCGCCTGTTGATCGTTCCACGGCGGGAAATCACGCAAAGCGACCAGGAGAGGATACGGAATACGCTGCTTGACAAGCTGGGTCCGGACGCCCGGCTGACACTGGAGATCGTCGACGCCATTCCCGCGGACCACAGCGGCAAGCTGCATTTCTGCCGCTCGGAAATGAACATGTGACGCACCGCTTCAGACCCTGTGCCTACCCTGGGTCGTTTCACCAGGCGCGCGCGATGAAATGCCTCCACCACAGGCAGAAATGGCCGATTGACCACAGCGCATAGCGCCGACTGCCGGGCTTGACCGCCTGCTGCCTGATCCATTCCTCAAGATGACGGTGATCGAATATACCGCTGTCCAGCGACGTTTCCAGGATGATGTCCGACAGGTAACCGTACATGGATTCCGTTTCGAACATTCGTGACGGCACGTTCAACCCCTGTTTTTTTCTTTTCGCCACGGAGTGCGGCAATTCACTTGCCAACGGGGCCAGTACGACTTTCGCCATACCCTTGTTTATCTTGAACTCCGAGGGCAAACGGTGTGCGAATTCGACCACGTTGCGGTCCAGGAACGGCATCCTGACTTCCAGGGAATGGGCCATTGCCGTCTTGTCGTGCGCAAAGAGAATACCGTCCGCCAGGCGGCCGACCAGGTCCAGGCTCAATTTATGATCGACCGGGTCGCGAAAAGTGGCGCGCGTCTCTTCGCTCAACCCCGGGTCCAGGTGGCGCAGCCGCGAATCGATATGAAGCTCCGGTTTCAGATAACGGGAGACCCGCCGTGACGTATCGTTCGCGTGCAATGCCAGTTGCGCGCGGTCCGCGTCCGGCGCTGCAGCGTAGCGCAGGGTACGCGCAATTCTCGGTCCGGCGGGAAACGGCAGCGCGGCGGGAAATACGCGATGGGGCAGGCCTCTCAGCAGCCGATGAATGCGGCTCGGCCGAAACCAGTCATATCCGCCAAACAACTCATCCGCGCCCTCGCCGCCCAGGACCAGCCGGGACGAGCCGGCGGCCCTGCGCGCCAGCAGGAACCCCAGGACCGTCGGACAGGAGACGTTCGGTTCTTCGAGCGCCACCGTTGTCGCCTCGAAAGCGTCACGCACGTCGCTCTCACGAATTTCGATTTCCTCGGCGAGCGTGCCCGCCTGGCGGGCGACCTGGCGGGAATGGCTGGACTCATCAACTGCCGGGTCATCGGGAAAGACCAGCGAGTAACTGCGTAACGGCTGCGGGCGTTTGCGGCTCGCATAAAGCGCGATCAGCGAGGAATCCCAGCCGCCGCTGAGATAAAGCCCGGCAGGAAAGTCTGCGTCCAGGTGGCTCGCAACGGCGCTGTCGAGCAATTCCTTGAGCTCTTCGGAGTGGTCCGCGAGGCTGCGCCCGGCTTCCGCGGGGTGGAAACGGGGCCGCCAGTGCCGGCCCTCGCGCACACCGCGACCGTCGGCGACGAGATACCCGCCGCCCGGCAAACGCTGCAGCCCCTGGAAAGCCGTCGCGGGCGATTGGATCCAGCCGATCGAAAAATACGCGCCAAGGGCATTCCAGTCGGGTCTCGGCACGAGCAGTTGCGCGGCAAACAGGCTGCGCGCTTCCGATGCAAAGACCAGTCCCTGTTTCACTTGCGCCCAGTAAAGGTGCTTCATGCCCAGGGGATCCCGCGCCAGCAGCAGCTTTTGACGGGGAATGTCCAGCAGCGCCAGCGCGAACATGCCGTTCAGGCGACCCAGGAACGCTTCGCCTTCTTCTTCGTAGAGGTGCGCCAGCACCTCGCAATCCGAGTGGCCGCGAAAGCGGTGGCCTTTCTTCTCCAGTTCGGCGCGCAGGGCGCGATGGTTGTAGATCTCACCGTTGCAGACCACGGCGATCGAGCGGTCCTCGTTGTACAGCGGCTGCGAGCCGTTATCCGGATCGACGATGGTGAGGCGACGCACGGCCAGGCCGGTCTGCATCGAGGCCTCGATGTGCCTGCCTTCCTCGTCGGGGCCGCGATGGACCATGGACCGGTTCATCACGTCCAGGAGGTCCGCCAGCGTGGCGGGCGGCCCCTCGAAACGGTAAATGCCTGCAATTCCGCACATGTTCGCTGTTCAAACCACCCTGACGGTCAGTTCATCCCGGACCCGCTGCACCAGTTCGGGATTCCCGAACTCCGGGCAATCATCACACACCATGGGTCGTTTGCAATTATTGATCCGGCAACGCACCTCGCCGATCAAGCTGAAAAATACGCGCGGGAGCAGATTGTTCCGGCCGGCCTTGAACAGGATCACGTCACCCGGCCCAAGGAGCGGTCGAAGAAAATCCGCTGCCTCCTCGTATTCCGAAAAAGCCTGCACATGCTCTTCGCCCATTCCAGCGTTGAGCGCGCCGCGCCTGCCGTGCTGCGCGTTTTCTCCGACGAATACGGCAAAATCGGTCATGGCCGCCGCCGTGCGGCCAATCCGTGCAAGCCGCTTTCTTGGTTTTTCCTTCGTCTCCGCTACATCACCGAACACCAGGAACCTGCGCCTGGCCTCGGCTGTTCGCAAAACCTCGAACGCGGCGTCAATGGTGTGCTGCGAGCCCTTGAACTCGTCACGGATGGCAATCGCGCCGGACGGGAGTTCAACGACCTGCATGCGTCCCGGGTAAGGCGGCACCTGCTCGATCGCGCGGGCGATACGTTCCAGCGGAATTTCCAGGTGAAGCGCGACCGCGACGCAAGCCATCAGCGAACCGACCCAGTGCTCTCCCAGCAGCCGCGTGCGAATTTCCCGGCGTTCGCCGTTTGCAAACACGGTAAAGCGCAGCAACTGCGGCCAGGCAGAGACAATTTCGCCGCAGCGCACATCATTTTCGGCGCCGGAGCCGAAGCGGATGACCCCTCGGCCGGGCGGAACCTGCATCCCGGCCACCAGCGGATCGTCCATGTTCAGAACGGCTGTGCCGCCCGGCTGCAGGGATTTCAGCAATTCCGCTTTTTCCCGCGCGGTAGCCTCCAGCGTCTTCATTGTCGAGCGGTGTTCCAGGAAGACGGAAAGCTCGACGGCGATGTGCGGCCGAACCAGGCCTGCCAGGCGCGCGATCGACCCCGGGTATCCCAGCCCGACTTCGAACACCGCGTAGCGCGTGCTCCATGGCCGGCAGAACGCGATGGTCTCGGTAATTCCGGCCGCATTGTTCCGGTTCAGCCGGGTCCATTCCGTCGGCGCCTCGGCAGAGAGGATCGCCGCCAGGTAACGGGTCGCCGTGGTTTTTCCGTTGCTGCCGGTAATCGCGATCATGGTCGTCCTGAACAGCAGGCGCCGCAGCAGCCATGCCACCCACCAGCGCGGCAGCATGAGGGCCGGTTGAAGCGCATCCCAGGCCCTGCGAACTTCCCCGGTAAGACCCCTGCTCATTCCAGCCAGTCTGTCAGCGCAATACCGATTCCGATCCGGTTCACGCGGCGGTCATAGTCGACCAGGCTTTCTCCGTAACCGTGGAAATACTGGATATAGCCTTTCAGGTACGGGTAATCGAAGACCGGAAAACTCCAGCTGAGCTCGAGCGCGCCCTCGTCGAATCCGCTCTCGACCTGGTTCCGCGTCATCAGGCCGAAAACATGCCCGTGGCGACGGTACAAAACGCGCAGTTCACCGTGTCCGAGGTAATCGGTGATATCCGGGTTGTCGTCCTTGTCGGCATCTTCCGGCAGGCGGATCCAGGGCTTGAGGGAAATCGCCCAGCGGCCTTTTTCAAAAATGAAGTTCGCATAAACGCGGTTCCAACTGCGGGACAGGGAGCCTCCGCGGCCGTTGGACTGGTGCACGATGCCGATGCGGTTCACGGAATTGGTGAAACCCCAGATCTCCCAGTCATTCGGAAACTGTCCCCACAATTCAGGCTCGTGATTCGTTTCCCGGAAAGGCCGCGAAAAATCGTCGTTGTACATCTGCCAGAACGACCGGTTGGTGTAAGCGCCGAAGACATCCATGCGACCGCCGAAGAGGTCGACGGCGAGGGGTACTTTGAGACTGATTTCGAACTGCGCCTCGACATCGTCGTTGCGGTAATCGTCAGGGCCGCCCGCTTCCTGGAACGGATCGGAAGCCCAGCCTCTCTCGTTGTAAGCGGCCGCCAGGAAATAGTTCGGCTTGTGGGCCATTATGGTAAATGGCCGGTCCACCAGCTCCTGCTCGATGCTCAGGCGTTCTTCGACCGGCGAAAACCCGGCACTCTCCGTATCGCCGGTCTCTGCAACACTAGCCGCAAGCGCGCCATCCGCCGCGGTCGGCGCGGCCCGGCATTTGCTGCGAAGTTCCGCCAGGGTCATTGCGGCTTCACCGTTCCGCACTTCCCGCAGGACGCAGTCCTCGTCCAGGTCGGCAATGGCAACCGGGGCGCACAGCAAGGCAGTCAGGATCAGCAGGCAAAAAGTCAATGCCCGGCGGCGCAGGCTTGTTTGAAACATCGTCGTTTCCTGGTCAGGACTTCCAGGCCATCATCGCAAAGGCGCCGAGGGCGTTCAACGCGGCAGGTCACATCATCGGCGCGGCCAATAAAAAACCGCCCCGGCCATGGCACAGGGCGGTTTGAACAGACCGGCCGTTCAGGGTTTCAGAAATCGTAGCGCAGCTTGACGCCGTAGGCCCTTGGCGGGGCGAAACTGGACTTGATGTAACCGGGGCCGTAATCCGCCCAGTAACGCGTGCGCTCGTCGGTCAGGTTGTAAACGTACAGTTCCAGCCCCCAGCGCTGCTGTTCGTTGATCAGCCGCAGGGACGCATTGATGGTCATGTAGGCTTCCTGTCCGCTGTGGAACGGGCCTTCGTCGAAGTTGTTGTCCTGGAAGAAAATCTCGTCCTGCCAGTGCACGGTGGCGACCGGGCTCAGGCGCAGCCCGTTGTCGAAATACCAGTTGTGTTCACCGGTGACGGTAACCGACCACTTCGGCGACCACGGCAGCTGGTTGCCCGCGAAGTTGGTTTCGCGGATGTCCGGCGACGACGGGTCGTTGTCGGGGACTTCCGGCGGGCATTCGCTCAGGCCCAGCAACGCGCGCTCGAAGCAGAACCAGCCGTCGCCGGCGGGCATGTCCTTGATCTCGGCATCCAGGTAGGCGACCCAGCCGAACAGGCGACCGCCCTCGTAGGGGTACCAGTCGAATTCGATCTCCACGCCCTTGATCTCGGAAGACGCGATATTGGTCGTCAGCATCGTGCCGATATCGTTGCCGCTGTTGACGCTCTTGCCCACGATGGCCCAGGAAGAGCGCTGCATGTCATCGTACTGGCTGAAGAAAAAGTTGCCCAGCAGGTTGAACGTGCCATCCGCGAGCTGGCTCTTGAAGCCCAGCTCGTACGTCGTGACTTCCTCGGGTTCGTAATCGAAGGTCGTGAAGTTGCCGCACTCGCAGGTGTCGATATTGTCACCGAAACCGCCGGCCTTGTAGCCCGTGGCGACGTAGCCGTAAACATACATGGCCTCGCTGGCGATCCAGTCGAAACCGACGCGCCAGGTACCCTTGCTCCAGTCGGCCTGGTGGGTGTTGTCGGTGCCTGGAACCCGGTTGATGAAGTCGGCGCCCAGCGTGCCGTCATCGGGCGCCAGAGCGTCGGACTGGTAGTACTCGTTCCAGAACGGCACGTCGAAACCGTAGAGGTCGGTGCCGTCACCGACGAACGTCCAGCTTTCGTACCAGAACGCATTATCGGGGTCCGCCGAGTACAGGCCCGGGTTGACCCAGTAACCGGTCGTCTGGTGGTTCGATCCGCCGATGTCCGCCTTCTCGTCCCAGGTGTAACGGTAGCCGAAGGTCACGTTCAGCACGTCGCTGACCGCGAAGTCGAACTGGGCGAAAACGGCCTCCGACTCGACGGTGCGCTTGGGCTGCACGAAAGATTGCGCCAGCGGGCGGATAAAGCCGCAGCACCAGGGAATCTCGACGTTGAACTTGATCTCGTTGTCTTCCTCCAGGTAGAAGTAGCCGGCCAGCCACTGCAGGCGGGAATCGCCCTCGGACTTGATGATCAGGTCGTGCACCTGGGAGTCGTAGTAGGAATACTCGGTCTCCAGCGCCAGGTCTTCGAAAGGCTGCAAGGCGCGGGGCTGGAAGCCGAGGTCATAAAAAATCTGCTCGTCGCGGATCATCCAGCCGCGCACGCCGCCGAAAAGCTCGCCGTCGATGTCGATGCCGTAACCCGGGTGGTCCGGGTCGGCGAAGGCGCCGGCGTCCTGGTCGAAGAGCTGGTAGCGGTCCTGCTCCGAGTAAGCGTAACGGTACTCGACCGAGAACCAGTCGGTGGCGTCCCACAGGAACTTCGAGCGGATGGTGCGGATCGTCATGTCCAGCTCGCCGGGCGTATTCACCGACAGGTCGAACAGCTTGTTTTCGCACTCGAAGAAAGTGCCCTTCGCCTTTTCACAGTCTTTCAGGAACGGCACGCCCGGGCTGTTGTCCTGGAAATGGTCGTAGGTCAGCGTCCAGTCGATCGTGTCGGTCGGCAGGAAGCGGATCGCGACGCGGCCGCCCCAGCGGTCGATGCTGCCGTAAGCCTCGGAATCGCTTTGCCGGTAGTTGCGCCGCTGGTCCGTGTTCGGAATGCCGTCGGCGGGGACGTCGTTCGGGCCGTCGGTTCGCCCGTCGCCGTCCACGTCCCAGTCGAGGTCGTAGCGGTCCATGGTCTGGTTGAGATACGTGTCCATCTGCTGCGTCATGAAGGACGCGCGCACGGCAACCTTGTCGCTGACCGGCAGGTTCAGCCAGCCACGGGTCGCCAGGTTGTTGTAGTTTCCGGCCTCCAGTTCCACCGACCCGGCGAACTCGTTGACGTCGGGTCGCGATGGCACGATGTTGATCGTTCCGGAAGTGGAGTTGCGCCCGAACAGCGTGCCCTGGGGGCCGCGCATGATGTCGATTCGCTCGACGTCATAGAGCAGCGCCAGGGCGCCCTGCGGCCGGGGTGAATACAGGCCGTCGACATGAATACCCACCGTCGGGTCGCCCAGCTCTGTGAAATTGTTCGACGTAATGCCGCGCAGCGCGATCTGCACGCCGGAATCAGAGGGCGAAAGGCCCACCTGCATGTTGGGCACCAGGCTGCCGATGTTGACGAGGTTATTGACGCCTTCGCGCGCCAGGGTCTCCTGGTCGAAAGCAGAAACCGCCACCGGGGTTTCCATCAGGCTGGTTTCGCGCCGCACCGCCGTTACGATGACTTCTTCGATGACCAGTTCGTCCGACGCGTCCTGTGCTGCTGCGGGCTGTGCCGTGAACGGCGCAAACAGGGCGCCGATCACCAAACCGAGTACGATTCTGTTGATCACTTTCTTCTCCTGCGGCCGGACCCGAATTTCCGGCAGATTGTCCCACTATCATCATCGACCACCCGTCCCGGACCGGCAACCGGATTACGGCAGGCGGGACTCGTGTTGAGGCAAAAGGGAAAACGCCGCGCCCGGCGCGCTGCAGGTGCTCAGTCGGGATCGAGGCTGCCCAGGAAATCACTCACCTCGGCCCGGTAATTCCGGCTTACCTTGATGCGTTCCCCATTTTCCAGGGAGAGCATGTATTCGCCCTTCGGCAGCACCTTCGCCAGTACGACGAAGTTGAGATTGACGATGGTGGAGCGGTGCACGCGCTTGAAGGCGCGCCCGTCCAGCAGTTCCAGCAGGCGCTTCATCGTGCAGCGCATGACATGCGTTTCACCATCGGCATGCACGCACATGTAATCGCCGGCCGCATCCACCCAGGCGATGCGATCCTCGCGAATCAGGTGCACTTTATCGCGGTCCCGTATCGCAATTTTCCGCTCCGACGGTTCGCCGGGTTCCGTATCGGCCATCGGCGCGGCGCGGTTGCCGGTAATCTCCTCGATGGCATCCAGGAGCGGCTGCTTGTCACCGCCGGCCAGTTGTTCCTCGCGGTGTCGGGCAACAGCCCGCTCCACCGCGATGCGGACGCGGTCTTCGTCCAGCGGCTTGACCAGGTAGTCGACCGCGTGCACCTCGAAGGCATCGAGCGCGTAGCGCTCAAACGCCGTGCAGAAAATCACCATCGGCAACTGCTCGGGCTGGATCTTCTTGATCACGTCGAAGCCGTTCCAGCCCGGCATCTTGATATCGAGGAACATCAGGTCCGGTGTGAAATCGGAAACGGCGCGCACGGCTTCACGGCCGTTGGCGCACTCGGCCAGGATATCGACCCCGCCGATATCCTCCAGCAGGGATACGAGCAACTGGCGCGCCAGGCGTTCGTCGTCGACCACGATGGCCCTGAGGCGGTTCACGTGGCGGCTTCCGATTCCCTGAAGGGGATGCGAATGGTGATGCGCAGGCCGGTCTGTTCCCGTTTTTCGATATCGAAAACATAGGCCTCCTCGTACAGCGTCTGCAGGCGCTGCAGGGTATTTTGCAGGCCGACGCGCCGGCCGGATTTCGTCGGCACCTCGGACACGGAACCGCCCGGGCCGGTATCGGTGAGCTCGATATGCAGGTCGCCATCGTCGACCCGCGCCTTGATGGCGATCGTGCCCCCGGCTTCGTTGAGAGCGATCGCGTGTTTCACCGCGTTCTCGACCAGGGGCTGCAGGAGCAGGCTCGGAAGGATGGCGCGGCCGGCTTTTTCTTCGATGTCGATTTCCAATCCGAGACGCTCGCCAAAGCGGATTTTCTCGATATCCAGGTAGAGCATCAGCGCTTCGATTTCCTCGTCGAGCGTGATCATCTGAGCCGGGTCGCTTTCCAGGGAATGATACAGAAAGTGGCCGAGGCGAGTGATCATCCGGCGGGCGGTCTGGTTGTCTTCGGCCCGAATCAGCGCACTGACCGTATTCAGCGTGTTGAAGAGGAAATGCGGGTTGAGCTGGTAGTGCAGCATGCCCAGCTGGGCAACCCGCGCCTCGTTCTCGGCGCGAATCCGCCTTAACTGCTCTTCTTTCGCCCGCGCCACCGCTTCCAGCCGCTCCTCCTGCTCGACCTGGGCGCGGTGGTAGTACTTGTTGCCGAAATACAGGGCTACCCAGCAAAGGTAGACGAGAAAGGAGGAAAAATACCAGCCGCCGAAATCGGCCCAGATCCAGTTTCCCTGGGCGGAAGTGATGTAAATGAACGCGGCAATCCGGACCACGGTCCAGACCAGCGCAAGGAGCAGCAGGGCGACGACGGCGAATACCATGCGCCGTGGACCGGGGTCCTGCCACAGGTGGCGGCAGGCCGCATACAGGGGCAGCGACAGGGTCATGCCCAGCAGCGCCTGCACCAGGATCTGCATGATGTGTGAAGGCTCTACCGTGTTGTACCAGAGCGTGAGGCTGAAAAACGTCACCACGCAGAAGCCGCCCCAGCCAGCCAGCTGGAAGGCCCAGAACTGCTGTCGCCGGTTCTCGTAGAAGCGCTCAGCCATGGCCCGGGCCCAGGCCGGCCAGGCAAATGTCTTTGACCCGTTTCCCGTTGTTTCCATTGGCTGCACGCTGAAATTGTCCCAGTTGTCGTGTATTCAGTCCATCACGGCGTGCATGGCATTCAAGCGGGCAAGGTTCTTGCCTAAACTGGTCAGGACCAAGCCAAACGCTTTGAGTGCATAAGCTGTTCCAGACTCCACAGGACAAGACATTGAAAACGAAAATGACTTCAAGGCCCGTTATTTTCATCCTGGCCTCACTTCTGCTCGTCTCGATTTACGCGCTGCCGCTTAACGCCCAGGATTCGGCCGACATCACCGTGTTCGACGGAAGCTCGCAAGCGCCTTTCGCCCTCCACCTGGGAAGCGAGAGCAACTGGTCGGTCCCCGTGTGGGGAAAGGAGACCACCAGCCACAAGAGCGAAGCCATCGTCGTGCGGCTGCTGGAGGAAGCCGGCCAGGACATCGTTCAGACCCGCTGGAACGGCGGCCTGGCGCAGGTTTACTGGCTGCAGCCCATTGCATCGGACATGCAGGCGCTGTCCGACAAGGGTTCGGCGCTCAGCATCGTCGCGCGGATCGATCAGAAACCCAGAAAGTCGGTCGAACTGAAAATGGACTGCGGCTATCCCTGCGGCGGCGCGCTGAACATGACCCGCCTGTTCAAGGCCGTTCCGGAAGGCCAGTGGTTTCGAATGAGTTTCAAGCTCGGCTGCTTCGAGGAAGCCGGTGCGAACATGGCCAA
>JAZBPJ010000119.1:0-30539 GCA_036351575.1 Lysobacterales bacterium
GATGTTCCTTCCCATGCTGACGATGCGCTCGCCCACGGGTATGTCGCTTGTCCGAACCCTGTTATAGCCCCCCAGGTGATCGCGGTAAACCTTGTCGAACAGGTTTTCCGCACCCAGCCCCAGGGTGAACGTGTCGTTGAGGCGCAGCGCGCCGCGCAGGTTGAGAATGCCCCAGCCGGCGGTTTCCTGCTCGTCGTTGTAGTCCGCGACCCGGTCCTGGCGTGCCGCCGCCACGCTCTCGGCAGCGACAAACCAGCGCTCACGTTGATATATCAGTTCTGCAACGGACGTAAGTGGCGGAATTCGATAGAGATTATCGTTGCCATCGCTGCGCTTGCCGCGTACGTAGCTGAGTGTGCCGCGCAGCATAAACTCATCGCTGAAACGCCACTCGTAGCCCATGTCGAAGCCGTACAGCTCAGCGTCGACGTTGCCGTACTGCAGCGGCAGCTTGCCGCTCGACGCCAGGGCGAAGCGGTTCGCCGTTTCGTTGGTCGAGGGTATCCCTTGAATGAAATTGCTCACATCGCGCCAGAACACTTCCGGCGTCAGCTGAAAATGTTCGCCGCTCCAGTCGATGCCGGCGGTCAGCTCGATACTGGTCTCCGGTTTCAGCTTGAGATTGCCGATATAGGTATAGCCGTCAGCGAGGCCGGCGGTGGCCGTCATCGGCAGCCACAGGTAGCGCTCCTGGTAGCTGGGCGAGCGGGCCTTGCGGCCCAGGCCCAGGTTCAGGCGCACCCCCTCACCCAGGTCGCGGCCTGCTTTAAGCAAGCCGCTCCACTGGTCATCGACCCGGGATCGATCGGCCGCGTTGAAGTCGGCGGCGAGTTCGTCGAGGCGCTCCTGCTGCACATGCATCGGGCTGGCCGGCGGGATGGCCAGGTTGCCGCCCACCTCGCCCGCGTCCATGGAAACCCGGTTGAAGCGCAGGCCGGCCTCGAAGTCCCAGCCCGCCGCCGCCCGGGAAACCGTGCCAAACAGGCCCAGGCGGTCGCGCTCCACGTCCACGAAGTTGTCGAGGAAAAACGCCGGCTTCGTCGGATCGTTGACCGGGTGATCGTGGCTCTCCCACTTACCGTCCAGCCCGAACTCCCAACGTGCATTGTCACCTTCCAGCAGGTAGCTCAAGGCCATGGCGTGCGTTTCACCCAGCGGCGCCGACTCGCGGTAGGTGGGCATGCCCTTGAGGTTCAGCGGCACGGGGCGCAGCGTGAAATTGTCCATGATGTGGTCGACGCTCAGCGTGTTGGCCGAGACATTGAGCATCCCGGGCCCGAGCGGCGATTTGAGCTCGAAACTGTATTGCTCCGAGTCAAGGTAGCGCATGTCCATCGGCAGCGCCGGCGTGCCGGCGTTGCCGGTGCGGTTGATCGCGGCTCGCAGCGCGAGCTCGGCCTCGCCCAGGCGGCGGCCGTAGCCCAGGCGGTACTGTTGGCGGTCGTACTCGGTGGCCAGCATGGTGCCGCCGTCGAATTCGTAGTCGTCACCCGTATCGGTGCTGGCGGCCACGTCAATCCAATTGTCGGCGTTGTGGAAGCCGGCGAACACCGAGCCGTTGAACGACGAGGCGTTGCTGCCGTAGCCGGCCATCGCGCTGCCGTAGGCCGACCAGCCGTCTTCCATCGAGAAGTCGCCACTGCGCGAGCGGATCGCGATGCCGTTGCCCAGGCCCTCCTGCACGGTCTTCACCGAGGCCAGCCCGCGGTACAGCGTGACCGATTCGGTCAGCGACTGCGGAATGGAAGACAGCGGCGTATCCATCCAGTTGGGACAGTCCGCACTGTAGCCGGCGCCGTCCACCAGCACGTTGTTCTGGGCACCGGCCAGGCCCCGGTACTGCGAGATCCGGGTCAGCGGGCCGTTGGCGTTGCGGTTGCCGCCCGGAAACAGGCGCATCAGGTCGCTGTTGTCGAGACCGGACTGGCTGACGTGACTGGGCTGGAGTTCCATTTGATCGTGGATGCGAACGCCGGTGACCAGTACAACCTCGATGTCGCTGTCGTCACTTGTCTCGTCGATGAGATCCGTGTCCGCCAGGGCGACAGCGGATGACAGAGGAAACACAAGAAGCAAGCCGGGCAGCAGGGCGTTTTTCATCGATTCAGCCGATTGAGTATTGAAAGCGGCCATTCTAATGACAGGCGGCGCCGCGCGGATGTGACAAATTGTCGCACCTCGCGAAACCCCCAGGAAAATAAACCCTACCCGCGCCGGTCGTTTCTGTTAGACTGCGCGCTCTTCCAGGCCACGACCGGTGGCCACATTCCTTTTACTCCTACTCCCTCGACCGGTTTCCATTCGCCAGGACGGCGTGATGGCAGGGCAGTAGCGGAGCAATCTCCACATGTCATTTGAATCCCTCGGCCTGAAGGCCGAACTCCTGCGCGCGATTGACGAGCAGGGCTACACCGAACCGACCCCGATCCAGGCGCAGGCCATCCCCCTCGTACTGCAGGGCCGGGACATCATGGCCGGAGCCCAGACGGGTACCGGCAAGACCGCCGGCTTTACGCTGCCGATGCTGCAGCTGCTGAGCGAGCGGCCCAAAGAACGCACAGCGCGCTCAGTACGCGTGCTGGTGCTGACCCCGACGCGGGAACTGGCGGCACAGGTCGCCGACAGCATCGAGACCTATGGCCGCCACCTGCCCCACCGCGCCGCGGTGGTTTTCGGCGGCGTCAACATCAACCCTCAGATCAGCCGGCTGCGCAGCGGCATCGAAGTGCTGATCGCCACGCCCGGCCGCCTGCTGGACCACGTGCAGCGCGGCACCGTCGATCTCTCCGAGGTCGAAATGCTGGTGCTGGACGAGGCCGACCGCATGCTCGACATGGGCTTTATCCACGACATCCGCCGCATCGTGAAGTGCCTTCCCGGCACCGAGGACCGCCAGAGCCTGATGTTCTCGGCGACCTTCCCCGGCGAAATCCGAAAACTGGCCGGCCAGATGCTGAACCGGCCGGAACTGGTCGAAGTCGCGGCGCCCAACGCGACGGTCGAGCGCATCGAGCAGGTCGTGCACCCGGTCGAAAAACACCGCAAGCGCGAACTGCTCTCGCACCTCGTGGGTGCGGGCAACTGGCAGCAGGTGCTGGTATTCACGCGCACCAAGCACGGCGCCAACCGCCTGGCGCGGCAGCTGGAAGCGGACGGGCTGAGCGCCACCGCGATCCACGGCAACAAGACCCAGGCCGCCCGCACGCGGGCGCTGGCGGACTTCAAGAATGGCCGCGTGCGTGTGCTGGTGGCCACGGACATCGCAGCCCGAGGCCTGGATATCGACCACCTGCCCTACGTGGTCAACTTCGAACTGCCTAATGTACCCGAGGATTACGTGCACCGGATCGGCCGCACCGGCCGCGCCGGCCGCGAGGGCAAGGCCCTGTCACTGGTTGCCAGGGACGAGTGGAAGCTGCTCGGCGGCATCGAGAAACTGCTGCGCAGCAAAGTACCGCAGCAGGTGCTGGAAGGTTACGAAGCAGGCACTCGGGCGGCCAACAGCGACTACCATGACAGCGGCCGGGGCAACGAACGTGGCGCCGGACAGAATTCTGACCGTAAGCCGCGGCGCAACGGGCGCAAACCCGTGCGGGCACGCAACGGCAACGGCGGCAATGGAAACCTCGGCAACAATAATGGCGGCAACGGCAATGGCGGTAAAAGGCGCACTGAACGACCGGCGGTGCAGCTTGTTCGTGAACAACGGCCTGCCCGGTCCGAGGGCAACCGGCCCGCAGCCTCCGCAAAAGCCGGCTTCAGCAACCTGGCCGATCGGTATTTCGAGGACTGAATCCTGCTAAAGGCCTTTCGAGGCGGTATTGACGGCCGTGAGCAACGCACGGCCCTTGTTCAGGGTCTCCTCCCACTCCTTTTCGGGGTCGGAGTCGGCCACGATGCCGCCGCCGGCCTGCACGTGCAGCTTGCCGTCCTTGATCACCGCGGTGCGAATCGCGATGGCCAGGTCGGTGTCGTCGTTCCAGTTGATGTAGCCCACCGCGCCCGCGTAGACGTTGCGGCGCACGGGCTCGAACTCGTTGATGATCTCCATCGCCCGGATCTTCGGCGCACCTGAAAGCGTGCCCGCCGGGAACGCCGAGCGGATCGCGTCGGCCGCGGTCATGCCGTCGGCCAGTTCACCTTCGACTTGCGAAACGATGTGCATCACGTGCGAGTAGCGCTCGACCACCATCATGTCGGTGACCTTCACGCTGCCGGTCTTCGCCACGCGGCCGACGTCGTTGCGGCCGAGGTCGATCAGCATCAGGTGCTCGGCCCGCTCCTTCGGGTCGGCCAGCAGTTCTTCTTCCAGCCGCTGGTCTTCCTCGGCCGTGTCACCACGCCAGCGCGTACCGGCAATCGGGCGAACGGTCATCTTGCGGTCCTGCACGCGCACCAGCACCTCGGGTGACGAACCCACGATCTGGGTGTCGCCCAGGTCGATGAAATACATGTACGGCGAGGGGTTCAGGGCGCGCAGCGCCCGGTAGACGTCCAGCGGGCGCGCGTCGAAGGGCACGCTCATGCGCTGCGACAGTACCACCTGGAAAATATCGCCGGCCAGGATGTATTCCTTGCACTTTTGGACCGCGGAAATGTAGTCGGCACGGTCGATGCTGTGGCTGAAGTCCTTCTCGTCGATCGGCGTGCGCTGCACCGAGCCCTCGCCGTAACCCGGGCTGCCGCAGCGCAGGCGGTAGACCAGGCGGTCCAGCCGCCGCTGGGCCGAGGACCAGGCGTCGGCGCGGTGCGGGTCGACGTTGACCACCAGGTACAGGCGCCCGGCCAGGTTGTCGAACACCGCCACTTCCTCGGACTGCAGCAGCACCATGTCGGGCGTGCCGAGCGGGTCCGGCTTGTCGTCGTCGTGCAGCCGCTTCTCGAAGCGCTGCACGATCTCGTACCCGAAGTAACCCACCAGCCCGCCGGTGAACACCGGCAGTTCATCCAGCTTGGGCGCGTCGTACTGGCGCTGCAGGCGGGAGACGAAGTCCAGCGGATCATCGACGGACTCGCTGCCGACCTCGGCGCCATCCTCGTAAGCGGTGACGGTATCGCCGCGCAGCACGTAGCGGCGCACGCAGGGCAGGCCGATAATCGAGAAACGGCCCCAGGTTTCACCGCCCTCCACCGATTCCAGCAGGTAGGCGTCCGGCCCGTCGGCCAGTTTCAGGTAGACCGACAGCGGCGTGTCCAGGTCCGCCAGCACGGTGCGCCAGACCGGGATGCGGTTATGGCCCTGCGCCTTGAGTTTTTCGTATACGTCCTTGTCCACGGCGGCCCGTCGTCGATTGGGAATTGGGTGATTCTAGCAGGGGTTCCCGATCGATTGTCGAATTAAGTGGGAGCCCGCCGTACGAGCGAATATTCTCCTGGTCGCGCGCATGGCGCGCTCTTACCTTTGGCGCGCTTCTGCAGATGGTGCGTTCCTACAGGCCGCCCAGCGCCTCGGCCACCCGGCGCAGGCGCGCGTCCGCTTCTCCTCCGACTTCACCCAGCACCGGGTCGTCGGCGAAGCCGCCGGCTTCCATCATCGCCCTGGGGTTGAGAATACGAACCAGCGACTGCGCCTCGTCGTTTTCTTCCACCACGACGTTGCAGGGCAGCATCAGGCCGACGTCCGGCCGATTGCTCAGCGCCTTGTGCGCCAGCGGCGGATTGCAGGCACCCAGTATCGAGTACTTGCGGAAGTCGACGTTGATTTTTTCCTTCAGCGTATCGTGCACGTCGATTTGGGTCAGCACGCCAAAACCTTCCAGCTTGAGCGCGTCGACCACGGCATCGACCGCCTCTTTGTAGGGCATGTCCAGGGTGACTTCAAAAGCCATGTCGCTCATCGGATAAGTCCTCTTCGTTGGTGTCTTCAAAAGATATGGCTGCAGCCGCCGGCAATTACAACACCGGCTGCTGGCCCATCTTTTCGAACACGGCGGACATGTGCCGTTGGAATGCCCGGCTGTCGTTCCAGGTGACGACTTCCGGGCGCTGTCGCCCCGCCTGCAGATCGCGGTTGACGGCCTCGATCTCGAACTCGAAGCCGCGCCCCCGGCGGTCGTCGCTGAACTCATCGAGCACCTCGTCGCGGCGGTACAAAGTGCATTCGCGCGCGCGCCAGAAATCCGGAATTCCAATGGTTCCCTCGTCGCCGATCAGCCAGGCGCTATTTGGCAGCCTGGACCGGAACGAGGCGGAGAGCGCGGCCTGGCATTCGCCGAGGTCGAAGTGCATCAGCACGTCGTCGTCCGCGCCGTTGGGCGCCGAGTGGTGCTTGACGCTGATCGAGAGCGGGTCGCTGCGCGTAAACAGCCAGGCCAGCGCGATGGGGTAAATGCCCATGTCGAGCAGGCATCCGCCCGCCAGTTCCCGAGCATATACGCGCGAGGCCGGGTCGAAAGGCATCGGGTAACCGAAATCCGCCTTCACGTGCAGCAATCTCCCGATGCGGCCCGCGCGGTACCAGTCCAGCGCCGTTCGAACCGCGGGCAGAAACCAGGTCCACATGGCCTCCATCAGGTAGACGCCGGCCTGCTCGGCGGCCGCGAACAGTTTTTCCGCATCATCCGGCACGACCGTCAGCGGTTTTTCGCACAGCACCGCCTTGCCCGCGGCGATCGCGTCCATGCTGTTGGCAAAATGCAGGGTGTGCGGGGTGGAGACGTAAACCGCATCGATATCCGGGTCAGCCAGCATCTCGTCGTAGCTGCCGTAGGCTCGCGGGATGGCGAATTCTCCGGCGAAAGCCTGCGCGCGATCCATTCCGCGTGAGGCCACTGCGAGCAGTTCGCCGCCCGCGGCATGAGCAAAATCACCGGCAAACTGGCGAGAGATCCGGGCAGTGCTCAGGATGCCCCAGCGAATCGGTTTCGGCATGAAATTCTCCGCAAATGCTTCGTTTTGAAAACCGGAACCATTTTAAACATGGCCCGGCGGGCCGTGTCAGTAAGCGTTCATGCCCTCGGGGATTCGGCCCGCGGCCAGGCTTTCGGCTGCCCGGGCCTGGTCGTCCAGCATGCGCTGAATATAAAACCGGCAGGATTTTTCGGGCAGGCTTTTCACCGGCGCACCGCTGCTGTGGGCGATCACGAACGCCTTGGCGCATTTCTCAAACAGTTCCGCGTTCAGCACGATGCGCTCCGGCGTGACGCCAAGGCACAGCCGCTGTCCGCCGACGATCGCGACATTCGCCCCGCCCGCAACGGCTTCTTCCAGGCCGGGCAGATCCCCTGCAGCAACGCTGGCCTCGACTTTTCCGATATGACGCGCCTGCTCGTCGAACAGAAGCGGTATGGTCGCGTTCAGGGCAGCCAGCGCCGTGCACCAGGGCGAACGACCGAGCAGCAGGGCACCGGCGTCCGGCCGCGCCCGGTAGAGGTGCGCATGCAGCGCGGCAACACCGTCGGACGCATCCATGATGCTGCGCCGAGGCCGGGTCTCCGCGCCCTGCACCATGAAGAATTCCGATTGGCCCGGCACGCGTATCGAAAACGAATCGTCGGGATTGCCGTACAGGCCCTTGGCGCGAAAGCGCGCGACGTCCTTCAGCAGCAGGGTTTCAATCTGCGTTTTCATGAATCGCGCGGATGGCGTTCCTGAAAACCGCGAGTGATTTTGTGGGAGCTGTTCGGTCATGGCCGGCATGGGCTCCGCTTTTTCGAGCCGCGCCGTAAACCATTCGGCGCAGGCGGCTTCCAGTGCGGCAACGCGCGCCCGGCCCTCGTCCATGTCCCGGCCGACACAAACCACGCCGTGGTTGCGCATCAGGCAGGCATGGGTCGCGGCATCGAAAGCGTCCGCGACCAGCTGGGCCAGCTCCCCGGTTCCCGACGGCGCGTAGGCGACGCAGGGGACCGTTTTTCCCAGGAGTCGGCTGATTTCGACGTTTTTTGTGCGCAGGGGCCGGCCGAGCAGCGTGTAGGCGCTGGCGATGGGTTGGTGGGTATGCACGCTGACGGTGCAGTCCGGCCGCGCCTGCAGCACCCGGGCGTGCAGGCCGGACTCCACCGAGGCCATCTTGTCTCCTGCCACCTGTTCGGTGTCCGCAAGCCGCATCACGCAGATGTCTGCCGGGCCCATCGCGTAGTAGTCCGTGGCCGAGGGCGTGACCAGGAAATGCTCCGGGTCCACGCGCCGGGCCAGGTTACCGCCGGTGCCGGCGAGGAAACCCGCATCGGCCATCGCCACGCAGGTGTCGACGAGGTCTGCCCTGGCCTGTTCGAACATCATTGACCCGTACTTATCCCTTTAGCCGCGCGCGGTACGGGCAGATTAATACGGAATTCGACGCCCTGCTCACCGGGGAGGTTGCGCGCGGACACGTCACCGCCGTGCGCGGCGCTGACCAGCCGCACAATGTAAAGCCCCAGGCCCAGGTGCGGAGACTCACCGCGCCTGGCGCGCAATGAAACCAGGGAATCGAACAGGCGGTCCTGCAGTTCGTCCGGCAGCCGCGTGCCGGTATTGCGCACTGCCAGGTCGACGTGACCGTCACCGGCTTCCAGCAAAACCGACACACGGTCTTCCGTCCCGCTCAGCGACATCGCGTTGTCGACCAGCTTGTCGAGCGCCTGGGCCAGCAGGTCGGGGGCGCAGCGCAGGCTTACCGGTCGTTCGGGCAGAAATACCTCCAGCCTGCGACCGCCATAGAGATCGCGGTAGCTGTCCGTGCAGCCGCGCACGAAATCAGCCAGGTCGACCCGGCTCCACTCGGCGCCCTCGATCGACGCCTCCAGGCGGCTGGCCTCGCTCATCGCGCGCACGATCGCCGACTGGCGGTCGGTACCTTCGCGGGCCCGTTCGATGTAACGCCTGGTTTCCGGGTCCAGTTCGTGCGTGGCCAGGTTGTCCAGCGAGGACCGCGTGATGGCCAGCGGGGTCTTGAGCTCGTGCGACAGTTTGCTGGCCAGCGTTTGCAGGTACTGGCCGTACTCGGTGACGGCCCGCAACAGCCGCTCGTTGTTGCGCGCCAGTTCGCCCAGTTCGTCGCCGTCGCGCAGCAGCGGCAGCGTGGCCGGGTCCACCCGTCTGTCCATCGCCTCGCTGACCGCTGCGCCCAGCCGGCGCACCCGCCGCGACAGGCGGGTCGCATACAGCCAAAGGCCGACCGCGAGCAGCAGGGCCAGCGCCAGAGTGGTCAGCAGCAGCCGGGCCAGCGCGCGGTTGGTCATCAGCAGCAGGCCCTCTGAAGTGGAGCGTTTCACGATGGCGCCCCGCACCGCACCGCCGACCGTTACCGGCACGGCGACCGTGTTCCAAACCGCGGCCGTATCCGGATCGCGCGCCCACTGCGATGCCTCGCCACCGCTCTGCATGGCTTCCATCAGCGCCGGCTCGAAACGCACCGGGTCCACGGGCCAATCGCCCGCCACCGGCTCGGCCTCGTTGCCGGCTACCAGCGCGTAAATCGAGCGCTGCAGCCAGGTCGTCTGCGCGGTCCCCGGTTCAGCGGCATCTGCGGGACCCCGGGAACCGGCCAGCACCCAGCCGTCCGCATCGACCAGCCAGCTGCGGGTTGCGGCCACACCCGGGCGCGACAACCAGTTCGAGGCCGCCCGCCATGCCGGCAGCAGGGGCAGCCATTGCGCGCGCACATTTCGGACCGCCGCAGGCTTTTCCGCCCGGTCGGCGCGCACGGCGATTTCACTGTTCGACACGGCGAGCGGCAGCGCCAGTTCGAGGCGATAACCTTCACCGTGATCCAGCCAGAAGCCCTGCGCCTGCCCGCTGGCGCCGCGCTCGTCGCTGAGCTGCAGAGGACCGGGCGCCGCCGGCTCGATAGTGTAGCGGAACAGGCCGCGCGGACTGCGGACCAGCAGCCTGACCATGACCGGAACGGCGGTGGATTCCTGCACCGGCACGTCGATCAGAAGGAACAGGTTGCCGCTGTATTCCCCGGCCATCACGCGCAGCCCGGGTCCGCCATTCACGGACGGCAGCCAGCGCCCCGGCTCCTGGCCGGGCCAATCGTCGCCGTAGCCATCCAGCGACGGGTGACGCTGCAGGCTGCGCACCGGCAGGTAGTCAGCCGGCAGGGCTGCGAGCCGCTCCCGGAATTCATCGGGCAATGCACCCGCCAGGGTGCGGGCCGAAGCCAGCAGGGTCTCTTCGTGCGACCCGCGCAGGTAACCCTCGAGTTCCTGCAGCAGCATCCAGGCCGACCACGGCAGCAGCAGGGTCAGCAGCGAAAGCGCCAGCAGCTTGGTTCGAAGGCTCATTCGTCTCCGTTACCGGGTTTCCAGCGATACCCTGCGCCGTAAACCGTGTCCAGGCGGTCGAAGCCGTCATCCACCCGCATAAACTTGCGGCGGATGCGCTTGACGTGGCTGGTGATGGTCTGGTCGTCGACCAGCACGTTGGCGTCGTCCATCAACTGCTGCCGTGTGCGCACATGACCGGGGTGTCGGATCAGCGAGTGGATGATCCAGAATTCGGTCACGGTCAATGGAACGTCGACACCGTTCCAGCTCACTTCCATGCGTTCAAGGGAAAATTTCAGCGGCCCGCGCTCGAGCACCTTTTCATCGGTATTGCCGCCGGACAGCGCTTCGACACGCCGGAACAGCGCCACAACGCGCGCCACCAGGTGCTGAATGGAGATGTCCTTGGTCAGGTAATCGTCGGCGCCGAGGCGCAGACCTGATATCACGTCGAGGTCGGAATCGCGCGCGGTAAGGAAGATGATCGGCAGGCTGCGGGACATGCCGCGCAGCTCGCGGCACAGCTCGAAGCCGCCCTCGAAATCGTCACCGAGGCCGACATCGATGATCACCAGGTCGGGCAGACGGCGGCGCAGGGCCGACAATGCGCTCTCGCGGTCGCCGTAACCGGTGACCTGGTAGCCGAAACGCCGCAGGGCATCCTCGTAGTTGTGCCGGATGGCGGCTTCGTCTTCGACAATCACGATATGACGGGGCATGGTGCGCTCCTCTTAGTGCTTCCCCGGGACACGCGGCGGTGGGGCATACCCCTTTACAGGGATGTATGACGACAGGATGTCGTCATCCAAGCGACACACGGATGTGCCCGAGCGTTCCCTGGAAAGGGTGTATGCCTCATCGCCAGCGGTTATCAAATGCACAGTGCAGCGCCCGATACGTCTTTTCAGGGCACGCTCAAGACTTCCATGTGCGCTATTCGGTTGTTCCCGACAACCGAATGCCCTGCAAAGACGTATTGGGCACTGCTCTCAAGCTCGATCATCAACGGCTTCGCGAGCCATTCGCCTGATGGGTCCATGATACGGCCCAGCGCCGCCGAGGTGAAACGAAACAGCGCGGCGCTGCATCACTGCCATAGCTTTGCCAGAATTCACGCGCCGGTTTTGCACCGCTGGAAATCGGAGCGACACCTGGCGGCGGTTGAATGGAAAGCAATGAAGTTCGACCAAGGAAGACCGCCATGACCAGACCCTCCATCCGCGACCGGCTCGAGTCCGACGCCTGGAACCGCTACCCCGAAACCGCCCGCCGCATCGCCGGCTTCCAGAAGCCGGCCAGGCGCCGCAATACTCACCGGAGCGAGCGCTACATCCTGCTGGCATACGCCTTGCTCGTCATCGTGCTGATCCTCCGCATCGAGACGGCGCACGCCGAGCAGGACCCGTTCTGGGGTATCGAGTTTCACAGCGGCGAACATTCCCTGCGGGCTGTCGCGGTCGATACCGAGGTGACCGCGGAAATCACCGGGCTGCTGGCGCGGGTCGAGGTGACCCAGCGCTTCCGCAATACCGAGAGCGGCTGGGCCGAGGCGGTATACCGTTACCCGCTGCCCGAAGGCGCAGCCGTCGACCGCATGCGCGTGACGGTCGGCGAGCGCGTGCTGCAAGGCGAAATCCGCGAAAAGGAAGACGCGCGTCGCATTTACACCGAGGCCCGCGACGAGGGTAAAGTCGCCTCGCTGGTCGAGCAGGCCCGCGCCAACCAGTTCGAGACACGGCTCGCCAATATCGCGGCCGGTGAAGAGATCACGGTCTCGATCGGCTTTCTTGCCGGTATCGATTTCCGCGACGGCGTGTTCTCCCTGGCAATTCCGATGACCTCCACGCCGCGCTGGGATCCCGGGCAGCTGCATGCGGGCGGACAGCACCGCTTCATCCCCGCGGACGCAACCGATGCCTACCGCCTGACGCTGGATATTCTGCTGCGCACTCCATTGCCGCTCTCCAGCCTGGAAAGCCGCTACCACGATATCGACATTGCAGCCGAGCCCGATGGCTACCGCATCTTCCTGGCCGATCCGGATACACGCACGGACCGCGTGTTCGAACTGGCCTGGGCGCCGGAACTCGGCAACGCTCCTCAATCAGCCCTGATGAGCTGGGATGGCGGTGATGCGGTCTACGCCCTGATGATGCTGGCGCCGCCGATACCGGAAGCCATTGCGCCGCGGGCGCGCGAGGTCGTTTTCATTATCGACACCTCCGGTTCGATGGAGGGCGCTCCGCTCGAGCAGGCAGTCGCGGCGCTCGCGCAGGGGCTTACCTTCCTGGAACCCGAGGACCGCTTCAACCTGGTCGAATTCAACAGCCGTTTTCGACCCCTGTTCGACGAATCCGTTTCCGCGATGCCGTGGCGAATCACCGAGGCAACCGAATTCCTGCTGGAACTGGAGGCCGACGGCGGCACCAACATGGCGCCGGCGCTCGATTATGCGATGACGCTTCCTGCCCGTGGTGAGTTGTTGCGCCAGATCGTGTTCATCACCGACGGCAGCGTCGGCAACGAACGCGAACTGCTGCTGGAAATCGGCGAGAAGCTGGGCGACTCGCGGCTGTTCACGGTATCCATCGGCTCGGCCCCGAACGCGTGGTTCATGCGCAAGGCCGCAGGCGTGGGGCGCGGCATTCATACCCACGTCGGCCGGATGGAGGACGTCAAGGCGCGCATCGCCTCGCTGTGGACGCGCATCGAGACGCCGGCGGTTCAGAACCTGGACGTGGAATGGGGCATGGACGCCGAGTTCTACCCGGAGGTGATTCCCGATCTCTACGCCGGTGAGCCGCTGTGGCTGTATGCGCGCCTGCCGCACGAACCCCGAGACGTCACCGTTTCCGGGGAGCTCGACGGCGGTTACTGGGATACCCGCGCGCGACTGGCGCCGGGCGGCGGCGGCGAGAACATCGCCTCGCTGTGGGCGCGCAACCGCATCGAGGCTCTGGAAGACAGCCGCATCTTCGGTATCGACGCGGACGAGGTGCGGCAGCAGGTTGTCGCAACCGCTCTCGAATTCGGCCTGGTCACCCGTTACACCAGCCTGGTGGCCGTCGATCGAACCCCTTCACGCCCCGTTCATGAGGACCTTGCACAATCCGACGTACCCAGCCTGCTGCCCGCCGGCAGCAACTTCGTGATGGGCTTTTCTCAAACCGCCACCGGCTGGCCGGCGCAGCTCGCGCTGTCCCTGCTCAGCCTGTTCGTGGTGCTGGCGATGCTGCTGCACACCCCGCCGAAACGTGAACGGCGCACTACCGGCTCGAAAACCGAAAACCCGGAGGTCGGCGCCTGATGCTTTTACGACGCCGGGTTCTGCTGGGCGTCGCCTTGCTGCTCTGCGCAGCGGCATCGCTGGATGCCGCCTGGATTCCGCTGAAGGCGCGGGCCGCGCAGTTGCTGATCGAACGCAGCTGGAACGTCGCCGCAAGTGGCCAGCCCGCGCCGCCACCCTGGCCCTGGGCGGATACGCGCCCGGCCGCGGTGCTGGAAGCGCCGGGCCACGGCGTTCGGCTGTTCATCCTGGAAGGCAGCTCGGGCCGCAACCTGGCGTTCGGACCGACGATGGCCAACGGCACGGAAACGGGCGCAGACCTGGTGATCAGCGGGCACCGCGATACGCATTTCCGATTTCTGCAAGAAATACAGAACGGCGACCGGATTCGAATCACGCGGCGCAGCGGCGTGGAAACGTACGAGGTCGTGCAAACGGATGTAGTCGACAGCCGTGCGGCGCGCATGCTGATCGATCCGGGGGCGAGTCGTCTCAGCCTGGTGACCTGCTATCCCTTTGACGCAGCTTCCGCCGGCGGTCCGCTGCGCTTCGTGGTTACGGCGCTGCCGGTCGCCCGGCAAGGTTCATGAGGCGTTGTCTTTCATCCGGCTGATGGTGTCGGCGTAGTCTTCCGAGCCGAAAATGGCCGAACCTGCCACGAAGGTATCGACGCCGGCAGCCGAAATTTCCGCGATGTTGTCGACCTTGACCCCGCCGTCGATTTCCAGGCGGATATCCTTGCCGCTTTCGTCGATCATGCGCCGGACCTGTTTTGCTTTTTCAAGCACGTGCGGAATGAACTTCTGGCCGCCGTAGCCCGGGTTAACGGACATCAGGAGCACCATGTCGAGTTTTTCCAGGGTCCAGTGCAGCTTGCCGAGCGGCGTCGAGGGATTCAGCACCAGCCCGGGCTTGCAGCCGTTCTCCACGATCAGCTGCAGCGTGCGGTCCACGTGCCGGCTGGCCTCCGGGTGGAAGCTGATCAGGCTGGCGCCCGCTTTTGCGAACTGCACGACCAGGTCATCCACCGGTTCCACCATCAGGTGCACGTCGATCGGCGCATCGATGCCGTAGTTCCGCAAAGCGTTGCAGATCATCGGTCCGAAAGTCAGGTTGGGCACGTAATGGTTGTCCATCACGTCGAAGTGCACCCAGTCGGCGCCCGCATCGAGCACGTCGCGAACGTCATCACCCAGGCGGGCAAAGTCTGCGGAAAGAATGGACGGCGCGATCACGGTAGCTTGTTTCATGCGGGTTCTCTCTGCTGGTTATTTCACTTGTTTCTAATATAGAACAGTGGGTGGGCTGGTGTCCATTCACGAGCCGTTAATCTATGGTCCAGTAAATGGCAGTAAGGTCACGGGGCGTCGGATACCCCCTTTCCGGGGACGCTTGAACACATCCCTATGTCGCTTCGGGGAAAACATCCTGTTTTCCAGACCCCGTCAAGGGGGTATTCCGCACCCCGCTCCTTCCTCCCCCTTTCAAAGTGCGCGGTATTGGCCAATGTGGTTATTACATGCCTAACCCACGCTGTTATGAAAGCAGCGGCATCTGGGAATTCACCAGCCCGTGAGTTCAACAAGAGCTGAAACCGACTCATGAAGGACTCCTGATGCATTTCCCGATTCCGCTGTGTTCAGATCTCAGTGAAAGTGGGAGCAAGTAACTTCTGAACGACAATCCACGAAGCGGATTGGGAAAAGCTCCTAACGGGGATGTATGACGACAGGACGTCGTCATCCAAGCGACACACGGACGTGCTTGAGCGCTCCCCGGAAGGGGCTTTCCCGAGCCGCGAGATGAATCGCAAGATCGCTTACTTGAAGCCGCGCGTCTGCTTGATCTGGTCGTAGGCGGTATTGATCTCGCGCACGCGGGTCTTGGCCATGTCCATCATCTCCTCGGGCAGACCCCGCGAGACCAGCTTGTCCGGATGATACTGGCTGACCAGTTTGCGGTAAGCGCGTTTCACCTCGGAATCGCTGGCCGACGGCTTCAAACCGAGCTGCGCATAGGCCTGCTCCAGCGTGACAACGCTGCTTCCCGCTGCTCTCTGCCCGCCGGCCCGGCCATGGCCGCCAGCGTATCCGCCGCTTCGCGCTGCCATCATCGCCGCAAACACTTGCGCCGGAACGCGCAGCTCCGTGGCCACCTTCTGCAGGATGGCCGTTTCCTCCGCGCTTACCGAGCCGCTGGAAAAAGCCGCCTCCACCAGGATTTCAAGGAACATCTGGCGCAGGTCCTGCCGCACCGCGGAGGCCTGCAGGAAGGGGCGCAGCGCGGATTCGAGGCTGAAACCGGCCGACTTGCCCTCGTTGAACAGCCTGATTGCACGCTGGCGATGGTCTCCGGTGATGTGCATCTGTGCCATCAGGTCCTCGACCATGCGGATCTCGGTCTGCGTGACCCGGCCGTCGGCCTTGCTCAGGTGACCCAGGCAGGAGAACAGCGCATCGAAGAAGGTGTGCTGGGTCTTGCTGACACCGACGATCCCGGCGATGAAACGATCGACCAGGTGCCCGAGCAGCGCGCCGATCAGCATGCCGCTGATACCGCCCCGGAACAGGCCCAGCGCAGCGCCGAGGATCTTGCCCCACCAGTGTTTCGGAATGTTGAATTGACTGCCTGCGCTCACGGACGTCCACGGCTGTTAATCATCGAAGGCACGAAGTATATAATCCTCTTCATTCACACGCCCACTGCCGGAAGACATTTTGCCGGCGATCACGGGCGACCCGCGCAGCCAGGGAGCCAGCCAAGCGATGAACATCCCCGCCTACGACGCCAGCCTCGTAACCCGGTATCCGCTGATCCACCAGGGCAAGGTCCGCGACAGTTTCGCCATCGATGACGAGCACATGCTGATCGTCGCCTCGGACCGTCTTTCTGCATTCGACGTGGTGATGAAAGACCCGATTCCCGGCAAGGGCGAGATCCTGACGCAGATTTCCAACTTCTGGTTTGAAAAAACCGCGCACATCATCGAAAACCACCTGACCGGCATTCCGGTTTCCGCGGTGATCGACGACGCGGAGCTGCTCAAGGTACTGGAACACCGCTCCGTGGTGGTCAGGCGCCTCAAGCCCCTGCCGGTGGAATCAGTGGTGCGCGGCTACCTGATCGGTTCCGGCTGGAAAGACTACCTGGCGACGGGCGCCGTCTGCGGTATCACCCTGCCCCCCGGGCTGCGCCAGGCCGACCGGCTTCCCGAGGTCATTTTCACCCCGGCCAGCAAGGCCGCCGCCGGGGACCATGACGAGAATATTGACTTCGCAACGGTCGAGGAACGCATCGGGGCGGATCTGGCCGCGCAGATGCGCGACGTCAGCATCGCGATTTACCGCTTCGCGGTGGAGCACGCCCGCGCGCGCGGCATCATCATCGCGGACACCAAGTTTGAATTCGGGCTGGATCGTTCAGGTAAGTTGCTGCTGATGGACGAGGTGCTGACCCCGGACTCGTCACGCTTCTGGCCGGAAGAGTCCTATGCGCCGGACAGCAGCCCGCCGAGCTACGACAAGCAGTTCGTGCGGGACTACCTGGAAACGCTGGACTGGGACAAGCGCCCGCCGCCGCCGCCCGTTCCGGCCGACGTCGCGGAAGCCACCGCCGGCAAGTACCGGGAAGCCCTGGAAAGGCTGACCGGCGAACCGCAGCAAGCCTGACAAGGAGAGAACAGCATGCCGCACTGGCTTTTTCTTTCCATCGCCATTGTTTCCGAGGTCATCGGAACTTCCGCGCTCAAGGCTTCCGAAGGGTTCACGCGACTCTGGCCGTCGCTAATCGTCATTACGGGATACGCCCTGGCGTTTTACTTCCTGTCGCTGACGCTGAAAGCCATTCCGGTAGGCGTCGCCTACGCCGTGTGGGCCGGTGCGGGTATCGCCCTGATCGCCCTGATCGGGTGGCTGTTTTTCGGACAGGCGCTGGACGCGCCGGCGGTCATCGGCATGGGGCTGATCGTCGCCGGCGTCGTCGTCATCAACGTTTTTTCAAAGACCCTCGCGTATTGATCGCGCGGCCTTTTCGGCGGCTTACTCGTCCTGCAGCGCCTCGTAGGCCTCGGCGCTGAGCAGGCCCTCGAGTTCATCCGAATCCGCAAGCTGCAGGCGCAGCAGCCAGCCGTCTCCATAGGGATCGGAATTGACCAGTTCGGGCTCGTCCTCGAGCGCCGGGTTGGTCTCGACAACCTCGCCGGAAACCGGGGCATAAACGTCCGAGGCGGCCTTGACCGATTCGACCACGCCAAAGGCATCGCCCTGGCCGTAGCTCATACCCGGTTCGGGCAGCTCGACGTAAACCATGTCCCCCAACTGCGCCTGGGCATGGTCCGAAATGCCGACGATGACGGTACCGTCTCCTTCATCGCGGACCCATTCATGACTTTCCCTGTACAACAGGTCGGAACGCACTTCACTCATAGCTCGTTTCCTCGGCTGGATTACGATTGGATTTTAACACCCGTCGCGGGGCTTGTAAGGCCAAAATCATGCGCCCCGGCCCCTTTCTGACGCGCGCTTGACCATGGTCAGAGGACGCCATCGCAGACGGCGCCGTGCCGGACAAAAGGCGGTTTGACCAGGCGTGCCGGATAACGCTTGCCGCGAATTTCGACCTCGCATGAGCCAGCTGCATCGACCGGCACGCGGGCCAGCGCGATAGCCCGCTCCAGTGTCGGCGAGAAGGTTCCACTGGTCGTAACGCCCTCACCGGCGGCCGTGACCACGACATAGCCCGGGCGCAGCACGCCACGGCCCTCAAGGACCACGCCGGTCAGCTTGCGGGACAGGCCGTTCTCCAGTTGCCGCTCCAGGGCCTCGCGGCCGTTGAACCGCCGCTCGTCTTTCATCGCCACGGTCCAGCCCAGCGCGGACTCGAGCGGTGTCACGTCCTCGTCCATGTCCTGGCCGTAAAGGTGCATGCCCGCCTCGAGCCGCAGGGTATCGCGCGAAGCCAGCCCGCAGGGCTTTACACCCGCAGCCGCCAGGCGCCCCCAGAAGGTGATGGCTTCCTCGGCAGGCAACAGGATTTCATAACCGTCCTCGCCGGTGTAGCCGGTACGCGCGATAAACTGGCCACAGCACACCAACGCGCTGAACGGCGGCATCGAAGCAATGCCATCCACCATCTCCGCGGGCAGCAGCGAATGCACTTTTTCACGCGCTTCGGGTCCCTGGACGGCGATCATCGCCAGTTCAAAGTGCTCGGTCAGGGAAATACGGTACTCCATGCCGTTCCTGGCCAGCCAGGCCAGGCCCTTGTCCCGCGTCGCCGCGTTCACGACCAGCCGGTACCAGCTGTCGTCCATGTAGTAGGCGATGAGGTCATCGATCACGCCGCCCGATTCGTTGAGCATGCAGCTGTACAGCGCCTTGCCGGCGGCCTTCAGTTTCGATACGTCGTTGGCCAGCAGGCGCAGCAGGAAATCACGCGCCTGCGGGCCGCGTATGTCCACCACGGTCATGTGCGAGACGTCGAACATGCCGGCGGCGGTGCGCACGGCCTTGTGCTCGTCCATTTGCGAACCGTAGTGGATGGGCATGTTCCAGCCCACGAAATCCACCATGCGCGCACCGGCGGCGACATGGGCGTCGTAAAGATGTGTTCGATGCATCAGACGCGGTTCCCTATTGGCAGTTCGCGCAGGCGCTTGCCGGTCGCCGCGTAAATCGCGTTGACCAGCGCCGGTGCGAAAGGCGGCACGCCCGGCTCGCCGATGCCTGAAGGCGCCAGGTGGTTCTCGACGAAATACACCTCGGTTTGCGCCGGGTGCTCGCCGTAACGCACCACGCGGGCGTTGTTGAAATTGCCCTGTTGGATGCGGCCGTTCTTCGCGGTGATGTTGCCATAGCGCACGAAGCCCAGGCCCATGATGGCGGCGCCCTCCTGCTGTGCGATGGCGCGGTCCATGTTGACCACCTGGCCGCAGTCCACGGTCATCACCACGCGCGGCACGCTCCAGCTGCCGTCCTCGGCGACGGCGACCTCGACCACGGAGGCCGCGTAGCTGTCGAAACTGTATTGCGCCGCGATGCCGAGGCCGTGTCCCGGGGGCAGTTCCCGCCCCCAGCCGGCCTTTTCGGCAGCCAGTTCGATCACGCCGCGCAGGCGGCCGGTCTGGAAGGGATGGCCCTCCGTCGCTTCCATTCCAAAGGCCGTAATGTCGATGGTCCGGTCCGGCCCCAGCAATTCAAGCAGGTTGTCGAGCGGATCGACACCGCGTGCGTGCGCAATTTCATCGGTAAACCCGTTGATGCCGAACGACTGAAAAATCGCGCAGACCGAGCGCAGCCAGCCGATGCGTACTTTCGCGGGCACGCTGCCTTTCTCCATGCGCAGATTTTCGAGCGCGTAGGGAAGCGTCAGGGCGCCCAGCCCGAGTTCCAGCGTTGTCGGGCTGTTGGCGGCCGGGTCAAATATGGAAAAGATCGTCGGGTAAGCCAGGCGCTGGCGCCAGCCGGTCACCTTGCCCTCGGCGTCCATCGCAGCCGCGAAATGCTGGGCGCTGACCGAGTGGTAATAGCCGTGCCGCACTTCGTCCTCGCGGCTCCACTGCACACGCACCGGGGCGCCGATTTCCCGGGACAGCCGAACGGCCTCTTCCACATAGTCTCCCTTGCCCTTGCGTCCGAACGCACCTCCACAGAGCGTCATGTTGACGCGGATTTTATCCTCGGGCAGACCGGTGATGCCCGCCGCGATCGGAATCAGCGACTGCGGCGCCTGGGTCGGGGCCCAGATCTCACAGCCGTCAGCCGTGACCGAGGCGACCGCCACCGGCGGCTCCATCATCATGTGGTTCAGGTGCGGTGCGTAGTACTCCGCCTCCAGCACGTGCGCGGCCTCTTCGGCCGCTGCCTCGAAGTCTCCCTCGTTGCGCACGGCCTCGCCGGGCTGGCGTACGGCATCCAGCAATGTCTGCTTGAAGGCTTTTGAATCATAGTCTGCATTAGGACCATGATCCCACTCGATCTCGAGCAAGTCGCGGGCTTTCAGTGCAGCCCAACTGTTGGAAGCGATGACCGCCACGCCGCCCAGTGACTTGTACATGACCGGCGCCTCGGGTGCGGGCAGTTCGACAACGCGTTCCACGCCGGCGACCGCCATCGCTTTGTCCGCGTTGAAGGCCTTGACCTTGCCGAGCACTACCGGCGGCCGCGCAATGGCCGCGTATTTCATGCCGGGAACCCGCACGTCTGCGCCGTAAACGGCCTTGCCACTGACGATATCTTCGAGGTCAACGCCCTTGAGGTTCTTGCCGATGTAGCGGAACTGGTCGACCTCCTTCAGCGTGAGCTCTTCCACGCCGGGAACGGCCAGCGTGGCGGCAGTGGCTGCCAGTTCGAAAAAGTCCGCGGACTGCCCGCTGGCTTCGTGCACCACGCGGTGATTCTCGGCGCGGCAGGCAGCGGCATCCACCCCCCATTGCTGCGCGGCCGCCCGTTCCAGCATCAGCCGGACCGTGGCCCCCGCTTCGCGCATGCGTCGGTAAAAGGTGATGACAGACAACGAACCGCCCGTGTTCTGATCACCGAATTTCTTGTCGCCGGTGGCCTGTTCGACCACTACGCGCCGCCAGTCGGCCTCCATCTCGTCGGCCACCACAGAGGGCAGGCTGGTCTTGATGCCCTGCCCCATTTCGCAGCGATGAGAGACGATACGGACCGTGCCGTCGGCCTCGACGGTGACGTAGACGTCGGGCGACCAGGGGCCGGGAGCAGTTTCCGTGGCCGAAGCTGCCGCGGGAGACTCGCCTTCGCTGCAGCCGAACAGGGAAACGCCGACGACCAGCACGCCGCCCGCCTTGAGGAAATCACGGCGGCTGACCACCCGCACCGGGTTGAAACCGGCCTCGCGGGAGACCGCGGCGACAACCGGCTTGCGGGCGAAGGGGGGCATCATGTGATCGCTCAATTTGGTGCTCATGACTCACCTCCCGCAACCGTCTTGATGGCTTTTTCGATGCGCTGGTAGGTACCGCAGCGGCAGATCACGCCCTGCATTGAGGAACGAATTTCTTCCTCGCCGGGACTGGGATTCTGCGCGAGCAGCGAAGCGGCCTGCATGATCTGGCCAGGCTGGCAGTATCCGCACTGCGGCACGTCGTGCTCGGCCCAGGCGACCTGCAATGGGTGATCGCCACCAGTCGACAGGCCCTCGATGGTGGTGATTTCGGCGCCGTCCAGCGCAGCCATCGTCGTGGTGCAGGAGCGCACGGCCTGGCCGTTCATGTGTACCGTGCAGCTTCCGCAAAGCCCCTTGCCGCAGCCGTACTTGGTGCCGGTCAGCGCAAGTTCATCGCGCAGGTACCAGAGCAGCGGCATGTCGCCGTCGCCGTCGAAGCTGCGGGCTTCGCCGTTTACAGTCAGTGTGATCATTCTTCGGTCTCCTGGGGTTTGCGGAACTTCAGCGTCATCCGGTTGGATTCACCGACAGACATCATGATAGCGCGTAAGCGGGGGTCGTCTCGGCTGGTGCTCATGACCGGCGGCAGGCGCCAGACCACGTCGTTTTCAGCGGGCTGGTCTTTCTCGTTCTGGTTGATCTCGATGGCGTCGATGTATTCGAACCCGGCCGCCTCCATGAACGCGATCACGGCGTCGCGTTTCAGGTAGCCGGCTTCGCCAGAAGCCCAGTCGTCCGGCATGTCGGGACGCGCTTCATGCTGCACGACGCCGACGATGCCGCCGGGCTTCAGCACGTCGTGCGCGTCCTTCAGGGCCTGGGTCAGGTAGCCGCCCTCACCCTCGAAGCGGGCCAGGTTGTGCAACGCGCGAATGAACAGCACCGTGTCGGCCGTGCCCTTCATTTCCTCGGGAAGCGAACCGAACGGGAACGCCGCGAAGGCGGCGCTGCCCGTGATTTTCCAGCCTTCAGCACCGGCCACCCAGTCCGCGGACCAGGTCTTGCGCTCTTCAAGCTGCTGCGCGGTGAAAAAACCGAAAAGCGGAAACATCTCAACGTCGTAGTCCGCGCCGATCAGGGTGCCTTCCGGGCCGAGGTAGGCCGCCAGGATCCGCGAGTACCAGCCGCCGCCGGGCAGCGCCTCGACCACCACGGTGCCGGGCGCGAGTTCAAAGAACGCCATCGTTTCGGCCGGGTTGCGGAACGGGTAGCGCATCTGTACCTCGGCGCTCTGCGCACTCATGGCCGCCTTCATTTTTTCACCGTCGTACGCGCCGGCATGCAGCGTTCCCGTAAAACAGGCAATGCTGACCAGCAGGAATACCAGATATTTCTTCATTGCGTTCCCCTGCGAAATTTCACCAGAACAGTCGCATACATTATAAAAGGCGATGGTTAAGGAATGACGCAAGCCCGGCTTCAGTGCACCTGGGATTCCATCAGGATCAGCATCATCATCAGTTCGGCGTTGCGCAGCATCGCCTCGCCTTCAAAGCGTTCCTCGGCCTGGGCGTTCATGATCTGGGCGGAATCGATGCGCCGCTGGATCAGGTCCTCGTCGATTTGCTCGTCGAACATGCGCTGGTAGGCATCCAGGCGGCCGCCCAGGTCGATGATGGCCTGGTTGGTGATCCGCGTGAGCTCTTCCTGGAACTCGTTGTATTCCATCATGTTGCGAAGGTAGACCGTCTGGTTGCGAAAAGCGGCCAGCCGTTCGGCTGCCCGGGCCTGGTCCGCTGACGCTGTGTATTCGACGCTGTCCGCGATGGCCTCGCGAATGATGATGGCGTCGGCCGCCAGCGCATTCACATCCACCATGCTGATCAGGATCGGGTTGCGGCGCGCGATTTCGGTCAGGCGGTCCTGGATGGCCGCGCCGTTGTCGTAGGCGAAACGGAACATCTCGACGGCGCCGGCCAGCAGGATCTCGCGGTCGACGATGCGGACCAGCGGTGTTACCAGCTCGTCGAACGACAGGCCGGCAGCCGGCGACCCGCCTGCATCGTCGGCATCGATGACCGGCTGCAGCAATTCCAGCATGGCAGGGTCCGTGCCGCCGGTGACCAGCATCAAGAGGCTGAGCTGGCGGTACTGCTCGCCGGGCGTCCTGTCTTCGATGGACTCGAGGCTGAAGGCAGCGCCGGCGGGCAGCGCCGGCATCAGCAGAAGAAGTGTCAGCGTGAATTTGAGCAGTGATCGCACGGGCATTCCCTCAGAAGACCAGCGGTTTCAGTTTGTTTTCCGATGCACTTCCGACATCTTTTCCGTTCAAGAATTCCCGCACGCGGGGCCGCTCACCCGGTTCCTCGACACGCACGACGCCGTGCGGCCGTCCTGCGGCAAAGCCGCCCTCGATGTAACTCGCCCCGAGACGTTCGCGGCGCTTCAGGATCAGCCCCCCGGTTCCGGAAGCCAGCCCGTGCTCGGCTGCACCCAGGTATTCGGCCGAGTTGCCCGCGGCGTCCTCGATCACACCGTAACCGCGGCCGTGTCCGCGGCCGTCGCGGCAGCTGCCGTACCAGCGCCCCGTCACGGCAAAACCGGGGTGTTCGAACTCGCAGTCGTCTTCGAAAACACCTTTGAGCGAGCGGATGCGCGCCTGGTAAAGTGTCAGCGTCTTGTTGCGGAATTCCGCGAAACCGAGCGCGGAAATGCGTTCCTTCGATTCCAGCCACTCCATCTGCACCGAGATCTGCCGCTCCAGGGCGGGCGCAATCAGGGCCAGGAAGTTTTCCGACATCTCCGCCGATTCCGCGCGCATCTCCATCGTCGAACTCATCGCCCACAGGGAGCCCAGCATGAGTGCGCCGCCAAAAGTCTGCATTGCCACGCCGCTGACGGCGCCGGACGCGCTGGCGGCATACACCGAACCGGCCAGTGCCAGTGCGGCCACCGCGGTGGTCATGTTCTGCTTGCGCGCCAGGTCGCGCCGCTCCTCGAGCAGGCGGTACTCACCCTGGATCATTTCGCGCATCTTGTTGCCGTAGTCGCCCTGGTACGCGCCTTCAAACAGGCCCACGGACTGCACGCCGATAAAGCGGCGTTCGGCTTCGATCAATGCTTCGGCCAGTTGCAGGCGGGCGCGCACGCTCTCGCCCTCCGCCCTCGCCAGGAAGGCCACGGCGAGTTCCGGGTCAAAGCGGGCCAGCGCCTGCTGGCGTGCAAAAAACGTGGCGCGGTCGTGGTCGATGCGGTTCAGCATCAGCTTGATGCTGCCGGCCGCACCGCGCACGAAGGCCTCGACGAACGGGTCGCGCGAATAGTCTGAGGCCAGGTCCTGGAGCAGCGGCCCCGGCATGCGGATTTTTTCCACGGGGTAGACCTCCACCGCCATCAGTTCGCCCCGGGCCTCGTCCAGCCCTTTCAGCGGCAGCCCGTCGCTGTCGCGGTCACGGCCGGTCAGGAAGTGAATGAAGTCGAGCTCCCGCTGCCACGGCGGCGCTCCGTATTTCAGCCGGGAAGAACGGTTCCTGTCGGCAGACGTCTTCGACTGGTCCCAGGCAGCCTGCAGCATCGGCTCGCTGGCCAGGAACAGGCCATGGGTGGCCGGCTGCGTCCAGCGGTTGCCGTGCAGCACGAACAGCGGCGTGACCAGGTCGCCGAAAGTGACCGGCGGCGATTCCATCAACTCCGTAGGGTCGGGAAAGGAGTACACGCTGAAATCGATCGTCAATACGCTGGGAATCTGCTCCGTGGCCAGGATAGGCCGGCTGTACAGGCCGCGCTCGCGGTCCCACAGCACGATGTGCGGCGAGAGCAGAACCGTGTCTTCAGGCAGGTCGCGCTGCAACTCGCGGTACAGCGACATCACGTAGTAGTTGGACTTGGCGATGACCGACTGCGCGATGCGCTGCGTGACTTTCTTGGTGCGGTTGACCGGCGGCACCTCGCCGCCGATGGCGTTGATCGAAAAAGCGTGGAAGTAAGGCTCTTCCGCGTCAGCGTGAATGATGGCCGGGTAGCGGATCACGACCAGGGCATCCGCTTTCGTCAGGCTGAAATCGGTGACGCCCACGCCTGCGTCGCCGGAAAACGCGGACGACTTGGTGCCCGAAGCGGTGCCCGCGCAGCCGGCCGCAAAAAAGGCCAGGAACACGAGCACGAGACCGATAAAGATTTTTCTGGGGATGAGCACGTGGCGTTGCAATACCGTCAAAATATCAAGCGCTGCAATTGATCATCATCGGCAGAGCCCCTGTCAACCCCTTGTTCGAATTTCCGCACGCGCGGCTTGCGGCCCGCCTGTTCCAGGCGCACGACTCCGTGCGGTACGCCGGCGGCGAAACTGCCCTCGTAGTAAACCGGCTGCTCACCGCCCGCGGGCCGGAAAATCATCGCGCCGGTTCCCTGCGCGCGCCCCTCACTGGCCCTGCCCAGGTACTCGATGGTGTTGCCCTGCCCGTCGATGGCGACGCCGTAACCCCGCCCGGAGGCCAGCCCGTCCGCGCAGGGCCCTAGCCAGGTGCCGGGCGCATCGATCGCGGGATGGCCGTAGGCGCATCCCGGGTCGCCACGGCTGGCGATCGCTCGCACGCTTTGCTGGTACAGCGCCAGCGTGCTGGCGCGGAACTCGTCGAAATCGCCGGCCGTAATTTCCTCGGTGGAATTCATCCACTCGACCTGCACCGAGACCTGGCGGTTGATCGCGGGCGCCATCTGCGCCAGGAAATTCTGCCCGACGGTCTTGGACTGCGCGTTTTTCACCATGGCGTTGTTCACAGCCCACAGGGAGGTGATCAGCGCAATGTTTTCAAAGGTCGGCGTTTCGAAAAAATTGCTGTCGTAGTGGGAGCCCGCGTAGGCCGCCCCCGCCATCGCGACGACAGCCAGCGCCGTGCTCCAGTTCTGGGCCCGGGCCAGGCTTCTGCGCTCTTCCAGCATTCTGTATTCGGCCGCGATGATCTGGCGCATCTGGTCTCCGTACACGCCCTCGAACGTACCCTCGTACAACGCCGCGGACTGCACCGAGAGAAAAGTACGCTCCGCCCGCAGCAACGCCTCTGCCATCTGCAGCCGGGCGCGCACGTCCTCGGCGCCGCTGCGAGCAAGAAAGGCGAGGGACAGTTCGGGGTCGAACACGGCCAATGCGGCCTGTCGATCAAAGAAGGTAGCGCGGTCGTGGTCCGCAATGTTCAGCGCCTGAACGATGCGGGTAGCGGCGCCGCGCACGAATTCCTCGGCGAAGGGGTCCACGCCCGTACCGTCCTGCAGGCGCGCCATCAGGTCAGGATCCATGCGGATTTTTTCCAACGGGTGGACTTCGACCGCGACGACCTCGCGGCGCGACTCGCCCGGACTCTTCAGCGGCAAGTCGGTATATGCCAGGTCACCCCGGTCGAGGTAGCGCACGAAATCCAGCGGCCGGGTCGGAGCCGACACCCGGTCGAGGCTGGCCTGCACCCGCGCGTCCGCCTGCTCCCCGGACAGCAGCCACGAAGCTCCGACCAGCGCTTCGCTGGACAGCAGCAGGCCGTTCGTAGACGGCCGCACCCAGCGGTTCGCATGAATCACGAACAGGGGCGTGACGATGTCGCCAAACGTCAGCGGCGGCGAATCCATCATTTTTCGCGTGTCGGGAAAGCTGTAAACACTGAAATCAATGGTCACGACGCTGGGAACCTGCTCGGTGGCAAGCAACGGCTGGCTGCTCAGCCGGCCGTTTTCGTCGAGCTCGATCGCGTGCGGCGAGAGCAGGACCGAGTCCCTGGGCAGGTCCCGCGCCAACTCCCGGTAGAGCGACATCGCATAGAAATTCGACTTGGCGACGACGGAGTCCGCGACCCGGTCGGGTTGCGCAGAGGCCAGGGCTGCTTCATCAATGCTGCCGCCGACCGGGTGCCGCCGAAAGGCCCGGTAGTATTCTGGCAGGGCGTCCTCGCGCACCATGGCCGGGTAGCGGATCACGACCATCGCGTCCGCCTCGGACCGGCTGATATCGACGACCGAGAGGCTGCCGTCCGGCTGGTACACGGATTGTTTCACCCCGCGCGCCGTGCCGGCGCAACCGGCCAGCAGCAGGCAGCAGGCTGCGGCGGCGAAGCAATATACGAATTTGCGATCTAACATGCGGGCTAGTTTACCGTTCCCGGCAGCCTCATGCGTACCCGCCAGGCGAGGCGATCAGCCGGACCGGTTTTCCCTTTCGATAAACGGAGGCAGGTCCACGCAGCTGACGTGTTCGAAAATCAGCTCCGTCTCGATGTGCGAAACCTCCTCGCGCGCGGTAAACGCGGTCATCGCGAGGTCGCGCAGATGCTCGGAGTCGCGGGTCCACACGTGCACCAGGAAATCAATCGGGCCGGCCACGTGATAAAAGCGCACCACCTCGGGCAGGTCCAGGGCGTGCCGGCGGAAGGCTTCCACGTCCGGTTTGAAATGGCGCTTGAGGCGCACCGCGATCATCGCCTGCAGCCCCACGCCCAGCGCCCTCGGGTTGACCTCGGCCTTGAAGCCGGTAATGGCGCCGGACTGCTGCAGCATCCGGGTCCGGACCAGGCAGGTGGAAGGGGCGAGCCCGACTTTCGCGGCGATGTCCTTGTTGCTCAACCGAGCATTCTTTCGCAGAAGGGACAGGATCTGGAAATCGGTTCGATCAAGTGACGGCATGATGCACTTTTTCCGAATAAAATTCGTAGATAACTAATGATACGGTATTTTCTTCTATAATTTCCATCTGTCAATGAACATCGAGCCGTACTGGCAAGGACTTTTCAGATGAACAGCGCGAAACAAAGCCACAGGAACCCCGTCGAGCAACTGGCCAACACGCGGCACGAGTTCGGTGAACACGGCGGCGTCAACATGTCGATCGAAGCCAGCACCACCTTCACGGCCATGCACCCGGACACGCTGTCCGAGATCTTTACCGGCGAACGCGGGCCGGACAAGGGCGGCTGCTACCTTTACGGCCGGCACTTCAACCCGACCGTCTACAACCTGTCGCGGCAGCTGGCGGCGCTCGAAGGAACCGAGTCGGCTTACTGCGCGGCCAGCGGCCTGGGCGCGATATCGTGCACGCTGATGCAGGCCTGCAACAGCGGCGACCACATCGTCTCGTCGAACACGGTTTACGGCGGCTCCTACGCGCTGATGAACGATTTCCTGCCGGTCAAGGCCGGCATCAAGACCACGCTGGTCGATATCACCGACCTGAAAGCCGTCGAAGCGGCCATGCAGGGCAACACGAAGGTCGTCTACGCGGAAAGCATCGCCAACCCGACGCTGCGCGTGGCCGATATCCCGGCATTGTCGGAAATCGCGCAACGCCACGGCGCGAAACTGATCATCGACAACACCTTCAGCCCGCTGGTCATCAGCCCGCACGAACTCGGCGCGGACATCGTGGTGCACAGCATGACCAAGTTCATCGGCGGCGCCTCGGACCATATCGCGGGCGCCATTTGCGCTGACAACGATTTCATCATGGAGTTGATGGACCTGCACCTGGGCGCACTGATGATCCTGGGGCCGACGATGGACCCGCAGGTGGCCTACAACCTGAACCTGCGCATTCCGCACCTGCCGCTGCGCATGGTCGAACACGGCAAGCGCGCCATGCTGTTCGCTCGACGCCTCAAGGAACTGGGGCTGAACGTGAACTACCCCGGCCTGGAAGATCATCCCGACCATGAACTGTTCGGCCGCCTGCACTGCCCCGAGTTCGGCTACGGCGGCATCCTGACGCTCGACATGGGCACCCAGGACATGGCCTATCGGCTGATGGACATGCTGCAGAACGACTACCGCTTCGGCTACCTGGCCGTCAGCCTGGGTTACTTCGACACGCTGATGTCATGCTCCGGCAGCACCACCTCCAGCGAAATGACCGACGAGGACAAGCAGGCTGCCGGTATCTCGCCGGGGCTGGTTCGCTTGTCGATCGGCTTTACCGGCACGGTCGAGCAGCGCTGGGGCCAGTTGGAAGAAGCGCTGAAGCGGCTGGAAGTCATCTGAACCGCCGCCCGGCAGGGCTGTCAGCGCTACTCAGGCGGGTACCTCTGCGGATCGTAGGACCAGGGGTCATACGGGGCAGCTTTGAACCTGTCGCCGTACAACTCATCGTAGGCCTTCAGGTCTGAATTGGCCGCCCCGATCTGCAGCGTGCAACTGAGCGCCTTACCGTGCTCTGCATCACTCAGCTCAGCCGTCAGGGAACCCATGTCGAGCACGAGCTTGTCGGCGATGAGACCGTCACCTATTCGAACATCACCCAGCCACAGGGTCATCAACTCGCCGTCGACTTCAAAGCGGCCTACCGCCGGGCGCCCCTCGGTACCGTCACAGGATTTGACCTTCATGAATACCTGCACGGGCCGTAAGTAGCGCCTTGCTGCTTTATCTGCCGCCTGGTCTTCCAGAATGGCCTCGGCATAGGTGTAGAACGTGTAGGTTTCGTAGGCGTTCGACTCGCCGCAGCCTTGCTTGTCACCCCAGGCGGGACGCTCGCAGGTAAACAGAACGGGGCCGGCAAGAGCGGTTGTGCATGTCAATACCATGACCAGGGGAATAGCGAATCTTGCCATGAGAAAACACTCCAAGTTCTGGGTCTCATATTCAATATAGCGGAAAAATTTTTAGCGCTGACGGGGCCAGTGACAGCCGGGGCCTGAGCCGGCAGACACGTCGAAAGCAAGAACCGTGGAATCTGCTAGTCTTTCGTGGCAACCCCGATTTTTACATACGGGGTCCCGGTGTTGCCGGAAACAAAAAAACTGGAGAACCTTTACATGATTCGCATAATTTCAGCGGCTCTGGCCGCCATCACCCTTGTGATTTCACCGGCCGCCCGGGCCGATTCCGACCCCTGCAACTTCAACGATGGCGCCGTCGCCTACTCCTGGGAACAGGTGATGGAGTGCTATACCAGCGTTCCGTTCAATCCCGATGACCTGGATAACATCGTCGGCGTGCTGATGGATCAGCGGGCCTATTCCGACCTGGATGAACTCTTCGATGAGCGATACCACTGGAGAGAAAATCTGCAGAACGTAGCGGATGCGCACTATCCCGATGATTTCTCGATGCACAATGCGATCAGGCTCGAGCACAAACAGATGCGCAATCCGCACGTTCGGTACACGGCGCCGGCTTGCTACACGCAATTGCTGACGGGCTATATTCCCTTCGACTTCGGCGCGACGAGGCGATTTTCA
>JAZBPJ010000120.1:0-9904 GCA_036351575.1 Lysobacterales bacterium
CCCTGCTGCAATCCCTGATGACGAAACACGGGTTTCGGCCGCTGGCCGAGGAATGGTGGCATTTCACCCTGGTCGACGAGCCGTTTCCCGACACCTACTTCGATTTCGTCGCGGAGTGACGACTCAGCCTGACCGGCCCGTAAAAAGGTGTTCGAGCGCGCGGCCGGCGCCCGGCGGCCGCATCAGGCAATTTCCCGGGCGACGTCGACGATCATCCCGCGCAGCCATTTCTGGGCCGGCGAGTGGTGCAGCAGCGGGCTCCAGGCCATCGTCAGCTCCATGTCGGGAATGTCGAACGGGGGATCCATGATCACGACTTCGGGGTTTTCCCGGGCCAGGTTTGCAGCGCGGGCCGGCAGCGTCACCACCAGGTCGCGCAGTTCGGCCAGTTTCATGGCCGCCTGGTAGTGTCGCGTGAACACGCGGATTCGCCGCTTGCGCCCGGTACGGGCCAGGGCGTCGTCCACCCAGCCGAGCTGCTGCACCGCGTCCGGCTCGACGCCGACGCCGACGCCCATGCCGGTCTTGCTGACCCAGACATGATTGGCCGCGAGGTAGTTGTCCAGGTCGAAGTTGTAGCGGATCGGGTTGTAACGGCTTAGCAGGCAGGAAAACCCGTCCCTCCAGAGGATGCGCTGGTGAAGCGAGTCGGGAAGGGCGTCGAAGCGGTTGACGACCATGTCCACCTTGCCTTGTTCGAGGTCTTCGAAGGTCACGTCGCTCGGGGTCAGGAAGTCCAGCGTCACGTTGGGCGCCCGTGAGCGCAGGCGCGTCAGCAGCAACGGCACCAGGGTCGATTCGGTGTAATCGCTGACCGACAGGCGAAAAACCCGGTTGGCGCGCGCGGGTTCGAAGTCGTGTTCCGATTCGACGGCCCGCTCGACCGCCGCGATGATCTGGCGCACCAGGGGCTGCAGGCGCTCTGCGCGGTCGGTCGGGTTCATTCCACGGCTGCTGCGAACCAGCAGCGGGTCGTTGAACAGCTTGCGCAGCCGCTGCAGGCCGTTGCTCATCGCGGGCTGACTGATTCCGAGTGCCTCGGCCGAGCGCGTCACGTTTCGAATACGCAGCAGCGTGTCCAGGTAGACAAGCAGGTTCAGATCAATGTTTCTCAGGTTCATTTGGTATTAACATGGGTTTGCTTTGCGTTTGATCATGAGTGAATCAAATGCTGAAAACGTCATTGCCGAGCTTAGTATTATTCATTTGCTGAATGCCCAATATATCATCCATTAATTAGAATTATTTCATCGGGATGGTTAAAATCCTCCCGGTTCTGGTGCCAATTGTAGAAAACCTGCTGTTTTTCAGAAACATGAAGAGGTCTCCCCATGCTCAAGTACAGTGAAGAAATCGCCGCTCTGAAGGATGTGTGCCAATCTGCAGGCAGCTCCTGGAGCGCCATCAATCCTGAATCGGCCGCGCGCATGCGTTTGCAGAACCGCTTCCTTACCGGTCTCGATATCGCGCGTTACACCGCCGATATCATGCGCAAGGACATGGAGGAGTACGACGCCGACTCGTCGAAGTACACCCAGTCCCTGGGTTGCTGGCACGGTTTCATCGGCCAGCAGAAGCTGATCGCGATCAAGAAGCACTTCGGCAGCACGAAGAAAAAATACCTCTACCTGTCCGGCTGGATGGTGGCCGCGCTGCGCTCCAAGTTCGGGCCGCTGCCGGACCAGTCGATGCATGAGAAAACCACCGTTCCGGAACTGATCGAAGAGCTCTACACCTACCTGAAGCAGGCCGACGCGCGTGAACTGGGCGGGCTGTTCCGCGACCTCGACAAGGCGCGCGCCGCGGGCGACTCCGCGAAGGAAGCCGAGATCCTCGACAAGATCGATAACTACGAGACGCACGTCGTGCCGATCATCGCCGATATCGACGCCGGTTTCGGCAACGAGGAGGCCACTTACCTGCTGGCCAAGAAGATGATCGAAGCCGGCGCCTGCGCGCTGCAGATCGAGAACCAGGTCTCCGACGAGAAACAATGCGGACACCAGGACGGCAAGGTCACCGTGCCGCACGCCGAATTCCTGTCCAAGATCAACGCCTGCCGCTACGCCTTTCTCGAACTGGGCGTGGACAACGGCGTCATCGTCGCGCGCACCGACTCGCTGGGCGCGGGCCTGACCAAGCAGATCGCGGTGACCCACGAACCCGGCGACCTGGGCGACCTCTACAACTCCTATCTCGACTGCGAGGACATCGAGCACGACGAGATGAAGGACGGTGACGTCGTACTGAAACGCGACGGCCACCTGCTGCGTCCGAAACGGCTCGAATCCGGCCTGTTCGAGTTCCGTAAAGGCACCGGCGAAGACCGCTGTGTGCTGGACTGCATCACATCGCTGCAGAACGGCGCCGACCTGATCTGGATCGAGACCGAGAAGCCGCACATCGGCCAGATCGGCGGCATGGTCGACCGGATTCGTGAAGAAGTGCCGAACGCGAAGCTGGTTTACAACAACAGTCCGTCGTTCAACTGGACGCTCAACTTCCGCTGGCAGGTCTACGACGCCTGGGCCGAAGAAGGCCGCGACGTATCCGCTTACGATCGCGAGCACCTGATGGACGCAAAATACGACGGCACGGAACTGGCCGACCTGGCGGACAAAAAGATCCAGACCTTCCAGGCCGACGCCGCGCGCGACGCGGGCATCTTCCACCACCTGATCACGCTGCCGACCTACCACACCGCCGCGCTGTCGACCGACAACCTGTCCAAGGAGTACTTCGGCGAGGACGGCATGCTGGGCTACGTCGGGCACGTGCAGCGCCGTGAGCTTCGCCAGGGCATTGCCTGCGTGAAGCACCAGAACATGGCCGGCTCGGACATCGGCGACGATCACAAGGAGTACTTCTCCGGCGACCGTGCACTCAAGGCGGCGGGCGAAGACAACACGATGGGGCAGTTTGACCTGTAATCGACTCGCGCTCTACCCCGAAAAAAGGCGGACTTCGGTCCGCCTTTTTTTGTTGGCTTGATTTGCGTTCAGTTGGCGTTCATTCGGTGCAAATACGATCTCTTTTGGTTTTCTTTCAGTTGGTGGCGGTCTGGTGTACAAGGATTCTTTGCGCCCGGTACGCTGCAACCAGAGGGAAGAATTCTTTCATCACATACGCGAAGTTTCATACGAGGACTCAGCGAGCCGTCGACTGAGCTGTCTGTTCGCCGCGCCAGCCGTGTGAACAAGCTGGCGTTTTTCGATACTATTTTTGGTATATACTCTATTTAGTATGTGGCAGATACTTGAGCACAGGCGACTGGATCAAAGAACTGCATCGTTGCCAATCGAAATGCTCAAGCGGTACGAGAAGTGGAAGGACATAGTCAGGTTATCAGGCCCTCCCGGGCTTCGTCTGATCCGTGGTTTCAGGGACGAGGCGCTCAAGGGTGAATTGAAAAGGTGCAGGTCATCACGTTTGGGGCAGCAGTACCGTGTCATTTACGAGGTTGATGCCGCGAGAATTCAAGTACGGGTCATCGACTTGACGGCGCATGGCTATCGGAGGAAGTGAGATGAGAGAGTTCAAACCGGCCAAAAAGCGGATCGACGTTACCGTCGGTGAATCCCTGCGCATTGTCCGCGAACTTCAGGGCTTGAGTCAGAACGACTTGGCAAGGCTCAGTGGCATTCCTCAGTCCACCATATCTGCAATCGAAAATGACCGGGTCAAGCTGGGCGTTGAACGTGCGAAAACACTTGCCCGTGTTCTTGAATGTCATCCCGCTGTACTTGTTTTTCCGGGCTGGGAGGATCGCAGGGACAACGCGGCTTAAGGGATTCCCGGAGGATCATCAGCATGACTGCCTATCGACACACCCAGCCCGGAAATGCCTCCCGGTTCTCGCTCGGGGCGATTTTTGTCCTGGTCATATTCGCGGCCTTCATGGTGGGTCCGCGCGACCCGCAAGCCATTTGGACATTCGGCCTGATTGCCCTGCTGCTTTTCGTGACACTCCTGCTGTTTCATTGCCTGACCGTGGAAATCGCCCGCGGCTACCTGCGTCTAAAGTTCGGCGTGGGGTTGATTCGCAAATCGTTTCGCATAAAGGAAATTGAACACGCGGAATCCATCCGTACCCGGTGGTGGTACGGATGGGGCATCAGGCTGACCCCGCACGGCTGGCTGTTCAGCGTTAGCGGTTTCGACGCGGTGAAAATCACCCTGCGCAACGGCCGCCATTACGCGATCGGAACCGATGAACCGGACGAGCTGCTGGCCGCCATAAAAGCAGCCGGCCGCTACAGCTAGCCCCTTCTTTGCCGGCTGCAGGTGAGCGATGGGCCGGCGCCGCCGGCACCGCACCGGCCTATGCACCAAGTTGGTGCATGAACCTCGGCTTAAACGCCCTTTATCCGGTTCGAAATCCATAGAAAACATTCAATAACAGAGGCTTAAAGCTTAAAGGCGCTGCTGGCACGGAACCTGCATCCAAGGGAGTGATACCAACGCACTCACACGGGAGGTTCTGAATGAAACTGGTTACCGCGATCATCAAGCCATTCATGCTCGATGATGTACGCCATGCACTGGCCGAGGTCGGCGTCGCCGGCATTACGGTCACGGAAGTCAAAGGCTTCGGCCGGCAAAAAGGCCATACCGAGCTCTACCGCGGCGCCGAATACAACGTCGACTTTCTTCCCAAACTGAAACTGGAAACGGCCTGTTCCGACGAGATGGCGGAGCGCGTGGTGGAAACCATCCAGGCCTCCGCTTCGAGCGGCAAGATCGGGGACGGAAAAATCTGGGTTTGCTCGCTCGATGAGGTGATCCGGATCCGTACCGGGGAAACCGGCGCGCAAGCGCTTTGAACCGGGACATCGGAAAAAAGTAATCCGGGAGATACTCAATGGAAAATCAGATTTTTGAACTGCAGTACGCGATCGACACCTTCTATTTCCTCATCTGCGGCGCCCTCGTCATGTGGATGGCTGCCGGCTTCTCGATGCTGGAGGCGGGCCTCGTTCGCGCCAAGAACACCACGGAGATACTGACCAAGAACGTGGCGCTCTACGCCATTGCCTGTTTCATGTACCTGGCCAGCGGCTACGCCGTCATGTACGACGGCGGCTGGTTCCTCAGCGGCATCGAAGCGTTCAACCTGGACGAGGTGCTCGCCGCTTCCGCGGAAAACGGTTTCGACGGCGACTCGGTTTATTCCGGCGCTTCCGACTTTTTCTTCCAGGTCGTCTTCGTGGCGACGGCCATGTCCATCGTTTCGGGCGCGGTGGCCGAGCGCATGAAGCTGTGGGCCTTCTTCGTATTCGCCGCGGTCATGACGGGCTTCATTTACCCGATGGAAGGTTCGTGGACCTGGGGCGGAAAGGATGTGTTCGGCCTGTTCAACCTCGGTGACATGGGCTTCAGTGATTTTGCCGGTTCCGGCATCGTGCACATGGCCGGCGCCGCCGCCGCCCTGGCCGGCGTGCTGCTGCTCGGAGCGCGCAAGGGCAAGTACAACAGGGACGGTTCCGCCAACGCGTTGCCGGGCGCCAACCTGCCGCTGGCCACGCTGGGTACCTTCATCCTGTGGATGGGCTGGTTCGGATTCAACGGCGGGTCCGTGCTCAAACTGGGTGACGCGGCCAGTGCGCACAGCGTGGCGATGGTGTTCCTCAACACCAACGCAGCCGCGGCCACCGGACTGATCGCCGCGCTGATTACCGCCCGCATCCTGTTCGGCAAGGCCGACCTGACCATGGCGCTCAATGGCGCGCTCGCGGGCCTGGTCGCCATCACCGCTGAACCGTCCACGCCGACCGCGCTGCAGGCCTCGCTCTTTGGCCTGGTCGGCGGCGTGCTGGTGGTCCTGAGCATCATCGGCCTGGACAAGCTCAGGATCGACGACCCGGTCGGCGCGATCTCGGTGCACGGCGTGGTCGGCCTGCTCGGCTTGCTGCTCGTTCCGCTGACCAATGACGGCTCGACCTTCAGCGGCCAGCTGCTCGGCGCCGCGACGATTTTCGCCTGGGTGTTCCTTAGCAGCCTGGTCGTCTGGGGCGTACTGAAAGTCGCCATCGGCATCCGTGTCGACGAGGAAGAAGAATACACCGGCCTCGACATCGGCGAATGCGGCCTGGAGGCTTATCCCGAGTTCACCTCGGTGCGACCGTAGACCGCGTGAATGACAAGGCCGGGCCGCGCAGGCGGCCCGGTCTTTTCTTTTTCGGCCTTGAAAATCCTCAGGCGGGTTTCTCGCCGCTTTGCCAGGGCGAATCCGTGATCATCGCGCTCTCGGCGACCTCGAGAAACGCACGTGCCTGGGCTGACAGGTACTTGCCGCGACGCATCACGATGCCATAGCTGCGGCGGGGAAAATACTCGCTCATGTTGCGCGCTACCAGGCGGTCGTCTTTGCGCAGGCAGATGCCGGTGACGATCGAGACGCCGAAATCGAGTTCCACGTAGCGCTTGATCACTTCCCAGCCGCCCACTTCGAGCGTGACGTTGAACGGCACCTGGTGCTGCTGGAAGACGCGGTCGATCATTCTCCATGTGGTCAGTCGCCGCGGCGGCAGGATCAGCCCATAGGGTGCAATGTCCTCGATCGCCACGCTTTCCTGCTCGGAAAGAGGGTGTCCGAGCGGCATGATCAGGGCCGGTTCAAAAGAACACACGGGCTGGTAACTGATGTCCGACGGCACATCGAGCATCGAGCCGATCGCCAGGTCGACCTCGTCGTCCCGCAGCATGGCCAGGCCGTCGCGCCCGGTAACGTTCTTGAGGTGTACGTGGATGTTCGGGTATTGCTCGCGGAAGGCCTGAACGATGCGCGGAAGCAGGTAGATAATCGTCGACTCGCCCGCGGCGATGATCACCTCGCCGCTGTTCAGGTCGCCTTTCATCTGGCTGTGGAAGCGGGCGTTCAGCGACTCCAGTCCCGCAACCAGGGGGCGCGCCATCTCGTACAGTTCCTGGCCCTCGCGCGTCAGGTTGATGCGCGGGCCGTGCCGTTCGAACAGCACGGTGTCGAGTTCGCGCTCCAGTGCGCGGATCTGCAGGCTGATGGCCGGCTGGCTGAGAAACAGCTCCTCGGCGGCATCGGTCATCTTGCCGCTCTTGGCCACCGCGCAGAACGCACGCAGCTGCTTGAGCTGGTTTCCCTTGTAATAAAAACGAGTCGGTTTATTCGTCAATGCATCGAGCCGGAAAATTAACGATGCTTATTATTAAACGGGGTAACGGTGGCCCTGTCAAAATCCGATGTTTTAAAGATCAGCTTTTGTGGGACAGGGTAAGCGCCGGAACGGGTACGTCCAGCCCGAATTCAAAAGAATCGTAAAAAAGCCGGTCCTCGGGCAGCCCGTGTTCGAGGAACAGCGGCTTGGCCGCTTCGATCATCGCCGGCGGGCCGCTCATGTAAACGTCGAAATCCTCGAGCCCGGGGTGCCGCTCCACTACCGCCTGGTGAACCAGCCCCTGGAACGCCTCTTTTCCAGGCGTTCCGGCACCCTCGGACAGGGCCCTTCGGTACACGATGTGCGCATGATCCTGTGCCCAGCGGCTGGCGAGATCGTCCATGTACAGGTCTTCCAGCGCACGCGCGCCCCAGAACAGGTTGATTTCCCGTTGATCGTCCTGCTCCAGCAGGTTCTCGATCATCGACTTGAGCGGGGCAAAACCGGTTCCGCCGCCCATCATGATCAGCGGCCGCCCCGGCTGGTCGTTGCGCACGAAGAACGTGCCGAGCGGGCCTTCGAAACGCATGATGTCCCGTACCCTGAGTTCGTCGAACACGTAACCGGTGAAACCGCCGCCTTCGACGTGACGGATATGAAGCTCGATTTCGTTTTCCCGCGAGGGGCTGCTGGCGATCGAAAAGGCGCGCCGCTTGCCGCCTTCGACAATGATGTCGACGTACTGCCCCGCCAGAAATTGCAGGCGCTGGGCGGCGGGCAGGCAGAGCACGAGCCGCACCACGTTTTTGGAGAGAAAGTCCTTTTCCACGACACGTGCCGGCAGCATGCGCACCTGGATGTCTCGGACCGCCTCGATCTCGCGCGCCTCGATGATCAGGTCGTCCAGCGGTTCGGCCTGGCAGAACAGCGCGGCGCCGGCGTCGGCTTCCCCGGGTTCAAGGGCTTCGGGCTGGTGGTGCGGGTAATGCAGGCTGCCGCTGATCAGCGTGCCCTTGCAGCTTCCGCAGGTGCCATTCTTGCACGAGTAGGGCAGCATGACGCCCTGCCGCAGCGCGGCCGCGAGCACGGTTTCACCTTCGTCTACCGCGAACGTTTTACCGCTGCCGGCGATCGTGACTTCAAATGACTTCATCGTGTTTTCTCCGTGTTGCGTGCATTTTCGCCGATCGGGCGCTGCTGTGGTAGGCTTGCGCCGATTTTTGAGAACTTCGACCATGGCTTATCTCAGGCTCGCATACCGCATACCCTGGCTGCTGTTCCTGGCGTTCATCGGGACGCCGGTGGTCGTGCTGTGCCAATACCGGCCGTTCAGCAACTGGAGATTCGGCCGGCGCAGCCTCGATGGCATCATGGCCGCATGGTGGGGCCATACGATCTGCCGCATTTTCGGCTTGCGCCTGTCGGTTCGCGGGGCCATGCCGCCCGGGCCGCAACTGCTGGTCGCAAACCATATTTCCTGGATCGATATCCCGGTGCTGCAGAGCGTGGCCACCGTTGGATTCGTGTCAAAGGACGAAATACGCAAATGGCCGGTGATCGGGTTCCTGGCGAAAGCGGGTAAAACCGTGTTCCTCGAACGCGGAAACCGAGCCTCGGCCGACGGTGTTACCGGGGCCATGGAAGACAGGCTGCGCGCGGGCGGCAACGTGGCGATTTTTCCCGAAGGGGGTATTCTTCCGGGGCCGGGTGTGAAGCGGTTTCATGGCCGTCTGTTCGCTGCCGCCATCCACACGGGCGCCCCGGTTCAGCCGGTAATGCTGCGCTACATGGTCGACGGAAAACACGATGACGGCATGACATTCCTGCCCGGTGAGAATTTCGTTGCGAATTTTATCCGCCTGTTCATGCAGGCGCCGCGTGACACGGAGGTCGAGGTGCTGCCCCGGCTGGAATCAACCCACCGGCGGCGCCGCGACCTTGCAGCCGAGGCCGAGGCCGCGGTGCGCGAGGCCTACGAAGCAGGGCCGTTGCGTGACTGAGTCTTATACCGGTTTTCGGCCGCCATTCAGCCTGCGCAGCGGGCACCTGCAGTCTCTGCTGGGCAGCAGCGGCCTTCGCCGCAGGGCCATGGTGCGACGCTCGACCGCTTTGCAGGCGGCATCTGAAGTATGGACGCTGGATGGCGGCGAAGGCGTGCGCCTGCAGGGCCTGCTTTCGAGACAGCCCGGCGCAAGGCGCGGCCTCGCGGTGCTTTTGCACGGCTGGGAAGGCAACGTCAATTCCAATTACATGCTGGGAACCGGCGCCGCGCTCTACGCGGCTGGTTTCGACGTGTTTCGCCTGAATTTCCGTGACCACGGCGATACGCATCACCTGAACCCGGGACTGTTCCATTCCTGCCGCCTGGGCGAGGTCGTGCATGCCCTGCGCGACCTGCAGGACCGGACGGCCGCCGGTGGCTGGCGCCTGGGCGGCTACTCTCTGGGTGGGAATTTCTCGCTGCGGGTCGGGCTGAAGGCCGGCGAGGCCGGGCTCGACATCGGGCGCATCGTCGCCGTCTGCCCCGTTATCAAGCCCGTGCACGCCATGGACTCGATGGAACGGGGGCTGCGTTTTTATGAACGCTACTTCGAGCGCAAGTGGACGCGTTCGCTGAACGCCAAGAAGGCCGCCTTCCCGGAACTCTATGCGCATGAGAACTGGCATGAGATCAAGGGCCTGCGCCAGCGCACGCATTATCTCGCGACACAGCACGGCTACGCGGATGCCGACGATTACTTCGACGGTTACTCGGTGGGTGACGGCCGCCTGGC
>JAZBPJ010000121.1:0-9548 GCA_036351575.1 Lysobacterales bacterium
TGGGTCGCCCGGGCGATGCTGCAGGAAGCCCAGGGTGCGCCGCAAATGGCGCTGGCTTCGGTCAACTATGCGCTGGCTATCTGGTCGAACGCGGACCCGGACTACCATTACTACCGTGATGCCAAGGACCTGGCGCAGCGTCTGGAACAGTCGCTGCAATAGGGGCGGCTTGCCGCTTTTCTTTTTTTTTCAGTACAATACGCGGCCCATTCGTGTCGGCCAGGTTTTGTTATGCAGTTTCCGAAGACATTCGACGTGATCGTGATCGGCGGCGGCCATGCCGGCACCGAGGCCGCGCTCGCCTCGGCCCGGGCCGGCGCCAGCACGCTGCTGGTCACCCACACCATCGAAACCGTCGGCCAGATGAGCTGCAATCCCGCTGTCGGCGGTATCGGCAAAGGCCACCTCGTCAAGGAAATCGATGCGATGGGCGGCGTGATGGCACATGCTGCGGATGCCGCAGGCATACAGCTTCGAACGCTCAATTCGCGCAAAGGCCCGGCCGTTCGGGCGACCCGGGCCCAGTGCGACCGGAACCTGTACCGCTCGTTTATTCGCAGCGCCGTTGAATCGCAGGAAAACCTGCTGGTATTCCAGTCCGCCGTGCATGCGCTGCTGCTGGACGGTGACCGCGTTGCCGGTTGTGAAACGGCCGGCGGCCTGCGCTTTAGCTCGGCCGCGGTGATCCTGACCGCCGGAACGTTCCTGGCGGGCAAGATCCACATCGGGGAAGAACAGTTTTCCGGTGGCCGCGCCGGCGATCCGCCCGCTATCGCGCTGGCAGAGCAGCTGCGCGAACTGCCTTTCACCGTGGACCGGCTGAAAACCGGAACCCCTCCGCGTATCGACGGAAACACGGTGGATTTCAGCGTGATGAAAGAGCAGCCGGGCGACGATCCCCGGCCGGTTTTTTCATACATGGGCAGCCGCGAGGATCATCCGCGGCAGCTCAGCTGCTGGATAACCCACACTTCGGAACGCACGCACGAGGTCATCCGCAACGCGCTGGACCGCTCGCCGCTTTTTGCGGGGGTAATCGAAGGCGTAGGCCCGCGTTATTGTCCATCGATCGAGGACAAGGTCGTGCGTTTCGCTGACCGCGACAGCCACCAGATCTTCGTCGAGCCCGAGGGACTGCAGACGAGTGAACTCTACCCCAACGGCATTTCGACCAGCCTGCCGTTCGATGTGCAGATGGAATTTGTACACTCGATCCGGGGTTTCGAATCGGCGCATATCACGCGGCCGGGCTATGCGATCGAGTACGATTTTTTCGATCCGAGAGAGCTGCATGCCTGGCTCGAAACCAAGCACCTGCACGGCCTGTTTTTTGCCGGTCAAATCAACGGAACGACCGGTTACGAGGAGGCTGCCGCGCAGGGGCTGGTAGCCGGCGTCAACGCTGCCCGTTACAGCCGGGGTGACTCGATGTGGAGTCCGCGGCGCGACGAGAGTTATATCGGCGTGATGGTCGACGACCTGATCACGCAGGGCACGCAGGAGCCTTACCGCATGTTCACCAGCCGGGCGGAATACCGCCTGCAATTGCGGGAAGACAATGCAGACCTGCGCCTGACCGAAACCGGCAGGGAACTCGGCCTGGTAGCCGATGACCGCTGGCGGGCGTTTTGCGAGAAACGCGAAAACATCGAGCGTGAGCGATCTCGCCTGGAGGACATCTGGGTGGCGCCGGGCAACCGCTTCGCGGCTGCACTGGAAGCGCAGCAGGGCGTATCGGTCAGCCGCGAGTGCCGGGCGCTGGACCTCCTGCGCCGGCCCGAGATGGACTATTCGAAGCTCATGGCGGTCGAAGGTATCGGCCCGGGTGTGCCCGATGCCTCGGTGGCTGAACAGATCGAAATCCAGGTCCGCTACGCGGGTTACCTCGATCGCCAGCAGGATGACATCGAAAAGCGTCGCAAGAACGAAAACAGGATTATTCCGGAGGGCTTCGATTACGGTGCCGTGCGCGGGCTGTCTTCGGAAGTGCGAGAAAAACTGCAGCGCGTTATGCCCGACACGATCGGCCAGGCCTCTCGAATTCCCGGCATGACGCCCGCCGCCATTTCGTTGCTGCTGGTATACCTGAAAAAAGAGCGGATTCGCGTCGCCTGAAGCGGTGGGAAAAGCCGCTTTTTGCCGATCACGAATTCGCAACGATCGGTTTACTTTTTTTTAACGCGAAATGGTTATGCTGGGGACGTAAGTTGACTGTGCCTAGCGTATCGTCCATTCAGACAGGCAGTCCCCACACTTCTATGCCTTAAACGATACGCTTTCAAGCCCCGGCCCCGCCGGGGCTTTTTTTTGAGTCCGGGCAGAAAAGAAAACCCCGCTGCTAGCGGGGTCTTCGGGGTGGTACTGCAGTCTGGTGGTCACTCGTCGCCGTAATCGCTGGCCCCGGGCATCCACTTGACGGTCATCGTCGCGCCCTGTTTGAAGGTGGCGCCCCATTCGGCCATGAAGGCGTCGAAGGCTTCCGCACCGCCCAGATCCTTGACCATGATGTCGTAAAAAGTGGGATCTTCTTCAGCCATGCCGGCCCAGCCCCGGGTGGGCGAAACCAGCATCAGGTGGCCGGCCCTGGTGCCGGATTCCATCCAGTGGAAGCCCCAGTGGTTCTTGGTGCCGCCCGCCTTCAGCGCCTTCATGATCCGGTCCATTCCTTTGCGGAACGCGCCGTACTGGCCGTTGTGCACGTACCAGTCAGTCAGGTGGAACAGCTCGTAGCCGTCCCAGTCTTCAGGCCAGTGGCTCCAGTCCTCGATCGTGCGGACCATCATCCGGTCCATGTCCGCGATCTGCGGCCACACGTTTTCCATGAACACTTCACCGGCCTTGTCCTGCCAGTCGTACTCCGCATCGAAGTCGGCCCAGTTGTGTCCGCCGGAAAAGGCGTAGTAATCACCGGTATCGGGACCCGTCAGGACCCGGTACCAGTTGTAGCGCATGGCGCCGTCAAAATTGGCGATCCACTTGTGGTAGTCGGTTATCGCCGTGATCAGGGCCTCGTCATGGCCTTCTTTCGCCTGGATCTTGATCAGCGTGCCGATATTTCCGCCTTCTTCCTGCGCGGCCGCAGGTGCCAGCCAGAAAACACACAGTGTGAACAACAAAAACCTCTGAAATCTTGCTTTCATGAATAACTCTCCCTCGGTGTTTATTTGCATGCGTGTTTGAGCGCTTATTGGCCCAGACAACGTCCTGAGTATAGGCGCTGCCGGGAATTCTGCTTGAAAGGGATGAATTCCGGACGACTTCTCTTGACAACGATGCGGTACAATCTCACGCTTTTCGACAATCAGCATAACCCGCCAGCAGGAAGCAGCCGTTATGAGCAGCGAACCCGTCACCCGATCGACCAATTTCATTCGAAACATCGTGATCGAAGACCTCGAGTCCGGAAAGCACGAGCAAATCGTGACCCGGTTCCCGCCGGAACCCAACGGCCACCTGCACATCGGGCATGCCAAGTCGATCTGTCTCAATTTCGGAATCGCCGACGAGTTCGGCGGCAAGACGAACCTGCGGTTCGATGATACGAATCCGCTGAAAGAGAACGAGGACTTCATGAACGCCATCATGGAGGACGTGCGTTGGCTCGGGTTCGAATGGGACGGCCTTTACCATGCCTCGGATTACTTCCAGCAGCTGTACGACTTCGCCGTGCACCTGATACGTACCGGCAAGGCGTACGTGGAGGAACTCGATGCCGAGCAGATCATCGAGTACCGCGGCGACTGGATGAACAACCAGCCCGGGCGCAACAGCCCCTGGCGCGACCGCCCCGTCGAGGAAAGCCTGGACCTGTTCGAGCGCATGAAAAACGGTGAGTTCGAGGACGGTAAATATGTTCTGCGCGCAAAGATCGACATGGCTTCGCCGGACCGCTTCATGCGCGACCCGGTGATGTACCGCATTCGAAACGCCAGCCATCACCGGACCGGCGATACCTGGCACATCTACCCGATGTACGACTGGGCGCACGGTATCTCGGATGCCATCGAAGGAATTACGCATTCGCTCTGCACGCTGGAATTCGAGGAACACCGCCCGCTCTACGAGTGGTTCCTCGAGAACATTCCCTCTCCCAGCATGCCCCGCCAGATCGAGTTCGCGCGCGGCAACATCGACTACACGGTGATGAGCAAGCGCCGGCTGCGTGAACTGGTCGAGGAAGGGCATGTCAGCGGTTGGGACGACCCGCGCCTGCCGACGCTGGCCGGCCTGCGCCGACGGGGGTTCACGCCGGAAGCCATTCGTGCTTTCTGGGCCGACATCGGTATTTCCAAGTCCAACAGCATTATCCCGATGGGCGTGCTGGAGAATTGCGTGCGCAACGATCTCAACGTGCGCGCTCCGCGCACCATGGCCGTGCTCGATCCGCTCAAGGTCGTGCTGAGCAATTTCCCGGAAGGCGAGACGGAATGGCTGGAAGCGGCCGTGCACCCGCAGGATGAGTCGATGGGCACGCGCAAGGTCGCGATGACCCGTGAAATCTGGATCGAGCGCGGCGATTTCATGGAGGATCCTCCGCGCAAGTTTTTCCGCCTTAAGCCCGGCGGTGAAGTGCGCCTGCGCAACGCCTTCATCGTGCGCTGCACCGACGTGGTGAAAGACGAAAACGGCGCAGTGGTTGCCTTGCACTGCGAGTTTGACCCCGAGTCCCGGTCCGGCATGCCGGGCGCGTCGCGCAAGGTCAAGGGGACCATTCACTGGGTTTCCGCCGAGCACGGCGTGCCCGTCGAGGTGCGCCTCTGTGACCGCCTGTTCTCGGTTCCCAACCCGCTGGGGGACAAGGAGCGGGATTTTCGTGAATTCATCAACCCGCATTCCATGGATGTCCTGGAAAACGTGATCGTCGAGCCCGGGGTCGCGGCCGGCGCCGCCGGGGATTTTTACCAGTTTGAGAGAACGGGTTATTTCTGCCACGACAACGTCGATTCAAAGCCCGGAAGACCGGTGCTGAACCGTATCGTGACCTTGCGGGATTCCTGGGCGAGAATCGAGAAGGAACTCGCCGCGCAAGCCTGAGGTCCGGCTGCGGGCTGCAGCTCAGAGCATGACTTAAGTCACCCTTCGGGGGTCGGCGCTGTCTGCTACACTTTTCCATTGAAAACCAACGAGGGAGACTTCTCATGGGTGGATGGATAATCCTTGCCGTTCTGGCGGCGCTTGTCGTTTTTGCCATTTCGATCTACAACCGTCTCGTTGCGGGCCGCAACCGCTTCAAGAACGCGTTCGCGCAGATCGACGTGCAGCTCACCCGGCGTTACGACCTGATACCCAACCTGGTCGAGACCGCCAAGGGCTACATGAAACACGAGCGGGAAACCCTCGAGGCCGTGATCAATGCACGCAATACGGCCGTGAGCGGCCTGTCCGCGGCCAAGGCCGACCCGTCCAACCCGGAGGCCATGAAACAGCTCGCGGCAGCGGAGCAGGGCCTTTCCGGCGCCCTGGGGCGGCTGTTTGCACTATCGGAGGCCTACCCTGACCTGAAGGCAAACGAGAACATGATGCAGTTGTCCGAGGAACTGACCACTACTGAGAACAAGGTGGCGTTCGCCCGGCAGGCTTACAACGACTCGGTGATGGACTTCAACACGCTGCGCGAGTCGTTCCCGAATAACCTGTTTGCTGGCTGGTTCAGTTTCCGGGCAGCCGAGCTGCTGGAAATCGAGGACGAGTCGAAGCGCGAGGCGCCCAAGGTAAGCTTCTGAGCTGATTGCGCTGCGGCGGGGCGGAACCGGCCTTGAATTTCTTTGAACAACAGGCGGCGGCGCGCAAACAGTCGCGCTGGCTGATCGTCCTGTTCGTCCTGGCGGTGGCCGCGATCGTCGTCGCCATCGACGCGGTCGTACTGATCGGTCTCGGCCTGGTCAGCTTCGACGCGGAAACGGCGTCGCTGTCCCTCGGCGACGCGCTGCGCCGCAACCTGTGGGCCATCGGTATCGTGACCGTCGTTACGCTGCTCTTCATCCTGTTCGCCAGCCTGTTCAAGATCACGCGCCTGCGCAGCGGTGGCGGGCGCGTCGCGCAACAAATGGGCGGCATGCGCGTGGACAGCGATACGCGCGACCCGCTCAAACGCCGCCTGGTCAACGTGGTCGAGGAAATCGCGCTGGCTTCCGGCGTGCCGGTTCCCGAGATTTACGTGCTCGACAGGGAGGCCGGAATCAATGCGTTCGCGGCGGGATACTCTCCATCGGATGCGGCGGTCGCCGTGACGCGCGGAACACTGGAAAAACTCAACCGCGCCGAGCTGCAGGGCGTGATCGCGCACGAATTCAGCCATATCCTAAACGGCGACATGCGCATCAACATCCGCCTGATGGGAATCCTGTTCGGTATTCTCGTGCTGGCGGTCATCGGGCGCCGGATGATCATTCACTCGCGGTTCATGGGGCGTTCGTCGCGCAGCAAGGAAGGCGGCATGGTCATCCTGGCGGCGGTGGGGCTGATGGTCGTGGGGTATATCGGTCTGTTTTTCGGTCGCTGGATCAAGGCCGCGGTGTCACGGCAAAGGGAGTACCTGGCCGACGCCTCGGCGGTGCAGTTCACGCGTGACCCGGACAGTATCGGCGGCGCCCTGAAGAAAATCGCCGTGTACAGCGAGGCATCCTACCTCGAGGCGGATTCGGAAGAGATCAGCCACATGCTGTTCGGTGACGGCCGCAAGGCGCTGTTTTTCGCGACGCATCCTCCCATCGAAAAACGCATCGGCCGGGTATACCCGGATTTTCAGCCGGAGGAGTTGACCCGGCTCGCGCTGAAACTGCACCGCGAGAAAGAAAAGGCGAAAGAGCAGGCCGATAAGGAGCGGGCGGCAAAAGAACGGTCCGGGGGGAAGGGCGCGGGGCCCGGATTTTTCGATGCCGGCTCGATCGTCGAAGGTATCGGCACCCCGGACTGGGAACGCATGCTGACGGCAGCCGCCTTTGCGGCGGCGATTCCTGCAGTCATGGACCGGGCCGTGCGCTCCGCGGACTGGGCGCCGGAGGTGCTGTTCTACACGTTGATCGACGGGGACGAGGAAATCCGTCAGAAGCAACTGCTCCTGGTCGCCGAGCAAATGGGTGCGGACAGCGAAACCCGCCTGCGCACATTGCTGGCCGAGGCGGGTCCGCCGCGTCCGGAGCAGCGCCTGCCCCTGATGGAGCTGGCCTTTCCCACCCTGAAACAGCGGTCCGGTGAGCGCATCGACGACACGTTGAGAACCATCAAAAAGCTGGTCGAGGCGGACGGTGAAACGGACGTGTTCGAGTACCTGCTTGCGCGTTCGGTTGCGGATCATATCTGGGCTGCGAGGAATCCGCACCGCGTGCAGCTGGCGGGCAAGAAACGCTTGAAGAGCCTGATGCCGCAGGCAAAAACCCTGCTGGCCATTCTTGCCGCCAGGGGCGCTCCGGACGCCGATGCAGCCGGTCGGGCCTACCGGGCCGGTCTGCAGCTGCTCCAGGGCGAGGACGAGGCGATCCCCGGGGTCAGTGACTGGACGTCCGCCCTGGACGACGCATTGCCCGCCCTTGACCGCCTGGCGCCAGGCGACAAGGAGACCCTGGTTCGCGCGATGAGCGCAATCGTCATGCACGATGGAAGAATGGTGCCCGCGGAACTGGAGTTTTTGCGCGTGGTATGCGACCTGATTCACGTTCCATTGCCCCTGCTTACCGATGCCCGGCACATCGAGCGGCGTCCGTGAGTTGACCGCGACGGTGAATGCCCGCCGCGAATAGACGGTATAATTGCCCGCTCGACGAGACCTGGACCAGAACCGTGACGCTGACGCGAATTGCACTCTCGAACCCGGTTGCGGTCATTGTGGCCTGCATCCTGCTGGCCATTTTCGGCCTGATAAGCCTGTCCCGGTTGCCGATCCAGATGACTCCGGATATCGCCCGGCCGGAAATTTCGATCGAAACCGCCTGGCGCGCTGCCGCGCCGAACGAGGTGGAGTCGGAGATCATCGAGCAGCAGGAGGACGTGCTGCGCAGCACGCCCGGGCTGCTGAAGATGCAGTCTTCGGCCGGGTTCGGCAGGGGGTCGATCACGCTGGAATTCGTGATCGGAACGGACATGAACCGGGCGCTGATCGAGGTCATGAACCGGCTGAACCAGGTGCCTCGGTACCCGGTGGACGCTTTCGAGCCCATCATCAGCGTGGGGGGCAGCGACTTCGATCGCGTCATCGCCTGGTTCACCATCGTGACCGCGCCCGGCAACAAGCGGGACATCGCGAGTTACCAGGATTTTGTCGACGACACCGTTCTGACGCGAATCGAACGCGTGCCCGGCGTTTCGAGCGCCGGAGCGTTCGGCGGCCGGCCCTACGAGGTCCGCATTACCTTCGATCCCTTCAAGGCCGCCAATATCGGCGTCGACCTGACCCGTGTTCAGTCCCAGCTCGGCTCGAACACAGATGTTTCAGCCGGCATCAACGAGGTGGGCCGTCGCGATTACACAATCCGTTTCAGCGGCAAGTACGGTGTCGAGGAACTCGGCGAACTGGTCCTGGAATGGCGCGACGGCAGGCCGGTCTACCTGCGCGATATCGCCACCGTCAGCATGGAAATGGTCGACAAGAACGACATGCTGACCCGGGACGGCGAGCCGTCGATCGCGTTTTTCGTCATTCCCGAGACCGGCGTGAACGTTTACGACGTGATGAACGGCGTCAAGGCGACCGTGGCGGACCTCGAGCAGAACGAACTGGCGCGAGCCGGACTCGAGGTCCAACAGAGTTCCGACAACACCATTTACATCACCGCCTCGGTCAACATGGTGCGCAACAACCTGGTGCTCGGCGTGACACTGGCTATCGCGGTGCTGTGGTGGTTCCTGCGCAAGTTCCGCGCCACGCTGATCGTGGCCCTGTCCATTCCGCTTTGCGGGCTGGCCGCGTTCCTGGTGCTGAACTTTGCCGGCCGCTCGCTGAATATCGTGTCGCTGGCCGGCCTGGCGTTTGCCACCGGCATGGTGCTGGATGCCGCCATTGTCGTGCTCGAAAATATTTTTCGACAGCGCGAAGCGGGCCTGTCGGGTGACGAAGCTTCCATGCGCGGCGTATCCCAGGTCTGGGGCGCGTTGCTGGCCTCTACAGCCACGACCGTGGCCATCTTCATGCCGGTCGTTTTCCTGCAGAACGAGGCCGGTCAGTTGTTCAGCGACCTGGCCGTGGTCATTTCGGCGGCCGTGGTCGCATCGCTGCTGGTGGCGGTAACGGTTCTGCCTACCGCGGCATCCAACTGGGTGAAGGGGGAGGCGATCGACGATCACCACCGGCACTGGTGGCGCTGGGTGACCGATCACATCATGAGCTGGACCGATACGCCGCGGAAACGCTGGACCTGGATCGGCAGCCTGACGGTGGTTCCCGTGGTGCTGGCCCTGTCGTTTATTCCGCCCGCCGACTACCTGCCCGAGGGCAAGCGAAACTTTTTCTTCGGCGTCATGCTGACCGCGCCGGGCCTCGGCATGGAAACGGCGAAGGAAGAGCTGGTCGAAGTCGTTGCCGAGCGTCTCGAGCCGCACCTGAGCGGCGAGAA
>JAZBPJ010000122.1:0-12293 GCA_036351575.1 Lysobacterales bacterium
AACCTGCTGGTTTTCAATCCGCTCTGGCTGGTCCCGGCCTTCGCACCGGGCACCCGGCGTTACGCCCTGGCCCTTGTGGCGCCGTTCTCACTGTTTTCCATCGCGATCGCGGTGACAGGGTACCAATACTCGGCGGACGTGGTCGCCGCATTCGTGCCGCTCAACCTCGCGTCCGCGTGGTTGCTTCAAGGAAATGAGTAGGGGCATTCCCGGCAGGTGTGGTGGACGCCATCAGGGCAGCCGGGCCACTTCTCAAGGTTGTTATCCAGGCTCTGACAGGGGATTGAAAAGACAATGGTTGGCCGAGCCCGCAGGCGGGTTTGTCGTTTTTTTCCAGGGGCAAATCCGTGTGTTGTCATTCCTGTAACTGCGGCGGCACCAGAAAGGGCGGTTTCTGAAACGGCGAGACAACCGGCGTAAGATAGGCACATCAGGTTCTTTCACTGGCGATGGGAGTAAACCATGAATCATTTCGCCGAATTTCGTACATTCATCTTCATTCTTGCCTGCGTGACAGGCCTCTGGGCCCCGGCCGGGCTTCAAGCGGACTACATCTGTGGCAATGGTATCGTGGAGGCCGGCGAGGACTGTGACCTCGGAGAGGATAACTCCGATTTTACTCGTGATGGCTGCCGGCCCGACTGCAGGAAGGCCGGCTGCGGCGACGGTGTCGTCGATACCGGCGAGGCCTGCGATGACGGCGAGAGTAGCAACAATTGGGAGCCGAACCACTGCCGGCCCGACTGCAGACTGCCGCGCTGTGGCGACGGCGTGGTGGACCCGGGTCTCGGCGAAGAGTGCGACTACGCTGCTGCGCAAGATGCCCCTGCCAACCTCGGTTGCCGCGAAGACTGCCGGCAGTGCGTCCGCCTGGGCACCGAAAACCTGGAAATCGAATCCGACCTGCTGCTGTGCCCGGGCGATTACACCATCGCCGATTACGGTGACGATGGCGTGATCGTGGTGAAGCACCCGGACGTGACGGTCGATTGCGACGGCGCGGTGCTGCGCGGTAGCGGTATCGGCGTGGGCATTTACATCAAGCGATCGAACGACGTGACCGTTCGCAACTGCATCGTCACCGGCTACGGGGCCGGCGTGACGGCCTGGCAGTCTGGAAACGTCGACCTCAAGGCCGGCACCAACGATTTCGCGGGCAACGTCGAGCCGGTCGTCATGCAGGAATCTTACAAAAAGCCGGTGGAACGCCCGGTCATGAGCAAACCCGAAGTAAGCGTGGGGGGTGCCGCGGTGCTGGCGCGACAGCCCGCCCCGTCGTCCGATCCTATTGCCCCGGCCAGCAAGTCCGCCGCGGTGCCGCCGCGCGCGGTGCAGGCGCCGAAGGTGGTGCGTACACCCGCGGTTCGTGCGGTTAAAGCCACACCTTCCGGCACGGTGAATCGCAACGGGGCGGTGGTCAGCCTGCAGCTGGATATGCAGGTCGAGAATGTGGAGGTGTTCGCCGGCAAGCGCAAACTTGGAGCGCTGGGCCAGGGCGGAGCATTCGACATCAGCGGCTACGTGCATTCTTCAAAAGACGGAACGTTGACCTTCCGTTATTACCTACCCGGTGGTGCGCGACACGTGGAGACGCTGAAAGTGAAGTAACGCCGCGCCCCCTTGAGGGTGGACAGGCAATAACGGACCCTGCCAGCAAGCAGGGAATATTCGTTCGATCGCGATGGTCGCTGGCCAACACGGGCCTACCGTGGTCGTTCAGGGTATGTGCTATTTTCAGGAGCAGATCTGCGTTTTGCTGCTCTGGTACGTCAGGCGCCGATTTCGGTCAGCAGTTCGGCCTGGTGTTCCTGCAGCAGCGGGTCGACGACCATGTCCAGGTTGCCGGCGAGAAACTCGTCGAGTTTGTACAGGGTCAGGTTGATCCGGTGATCGGTCACGCGCCCCTGGGGAAAGTTGTAGGTGCGGATGCGCTGGGAACGGTCACCGCTGCCGACCTGCAGGCGCCGGGACTCGGCGATTTCGCTTTGCTGCCTGTGCTGTTCCTGCTCCAGCAGCCGGGCTTGCAGCAGGGACATGGCGCGGGCGCGGTTCTTGTGCTGGGAGCGTTCATCCTGGCATTCGACCACGATGCCGGTCGGCAGGTGGGTCAGGCGAATGGCCGAGTCGGTCTTGTTGACGTGCTGGCCGCCGGCGCCGGAAGCCCTGAAGGTGTCGACGCGCAGGTCCGATGAATCGATTTCCACGGCCTCCACGTCCTCGACTTCCGGCAGTATGGCCACGGTGCAGGCGGACGTGTGGATACGGCCCTGCGATTCGGTTTCGGGAACCCGCTGCACGCGGTGCGTTCCGGATTCGAACTTGAAACGCGAATAAGCGCCCTGTCCGGCGACGCGCACGATGATTTCCCTGAAACCGCCGTGTTCGCCGGGGTTCTGGCTCAGGATTTCGATCGGCCAGCCGCGCGACTCCGCGTATTTCTGGTACATGCGAAACAGGTCGCCCGCGAAAATGGCGGCTTCGTCGCCCCCGGTGCCGGCGCGGATCTCGAGGAAGATGTTGTTGTCGTCGTTCGGGTCTTTCGGCAACAGCAGCAGGCGGATTTCGCCTTCGAGTTCACCGCGCAGCGTTTCGCTCTCGGCAATTTCTTCGTGTGCCATTGCACGAAGCTCCGGGTCCGGCTCCTCCAGCATCTGCCGGGCCTCGTCGATCGATTCCTGCGCCCGCTGCCACTTTGACCAGCCATGGACCACCGGTTCGAGCTGCGCGTATTCGCGTGACAGCTCACGGAAGCGGTCCTGGTCGGAAAACACCGAGGGGTCGGAGAGCAGCAGCCCGATTTCCTCGTAGCGGGCTGCGACCTGCATCAGCCGGTCACGTATCGAGGATTTCACTGCTCGTCGTCCTCGCGCCGAAAAATCCGGTCCGCGGCTTTGAGGACCTCGTAATCGCGTTCCTCGGCGGCTTCACGCAGGCGCTTGCTCGGCATGTGAAGAATCTTGTTGGTCAGCGTGCTGGCCAGTTGCTCCAGCACCCGGCCCGGCTCCTGGCCGGACTGGAGGCGGTTCAGGGCGCGCTCGGTCAGTTCCTTTTCGAACTCGTGGGACTGCTCGCGGATACGTTTCAGCGTGCGCGCCGCGCGCATGCCGTACAGCCAGCGCATGAAGCCGTCAACGGCTTCGTCCACCCCGCTTTCCGCCGAGCGCGCCGCTTCGCTTCTCTGCTGCATGTTCTCGTCGACGACTTTCTGCAGGTCGTCGATGGTGTACAGGTAAGCGTCGCTCAGCTTTGCGACCTCAGGCTCGATATCACGCGGCACCGCGATATCGACCAGGAACATCGGCCGGTGACGCCGTTTGCGCAGTGCGGCAACCACGTCCTTTTTCGTAATCACCGGCCGCGGGCTGGCGGTCGAACTGATCAGGATGTCCGCCCTCGGCAGGGCTTCCTCGAGGTGATCGAGCGTCATCGCGGTGGCATCCAGTTCGGCCGCGATTTCTTCCGCCCGTTCGCGGCTGCGGTTCAGGATCAGCAGGCGGTCGATGCCATGATCGACCAGGTAGCGCCCGCAAAGCTGCACCATTTCGCCCGCGCCAACCAGAACGACCGTCTGGGATTTGAGATCACCGAAAATCTGGCGGGCGAGAACGACGGCGGTATAAGCCACGGAAACCGGGTGCTCACTGATGCCGCTGTCGGTGCGAATCGATTTGGCGGAAGCAAACGTGTGCTGGAACAGGCGGTCCAGCACTTTGCCCAGGCTGCCCGAATCGTGCGCCTGCTGCCAGGCGTCTTTCAGTTGCCCGAGGATCTGGGTTTCGCCCAGCACCAGGGAGTCGAGGCCGCTGGCCACCCGTACCAGGTGCCGCGCCGTTTCTTCTCCCTCGTGTGCGTAGATATGGCCCTCGAGCTGGCCGTCCGGAATGGCGTTGGTCCGGTAGATCCAGTCCGTGACGGTTTCCGGCCCGCCCTTGGACGAGAGACAGTAAATCTCGGTCCGGTTGCAGGTGCCCAGGATCAGCGCTTCCTCGATTCCGGGCAGGGTCAGCAGGTCATCGATCCGCGCGCCGATTTCGTCGCGCGGGATGGCGACCTTCTCCCGTACTTCGATGGGAGCGGTGTGGTGACTGATTCCGATCGTGAAAAGGGGCATGGGCAAACTGTTTCAGTGAGGCGCTGATTCTGATGTGCGCGGGACGGTTTATCAAGTCGGAATGGTGTAAAACCGGGCTGGCATCCGCGCGGGCCGGCTCGCCTGTTGGTTCGTGAAGAACAAGCGCGTATCCTTGTCGCCTATGAAAATGTCGCATCACTGCTGTTCTTTTTACCCGCGCATGCGCCCGGTCGCTGCCGGCCTGATGGCGCTGTTCCTGGCCGCTTGTCAGACCACCGTGAATGATCCCGGTGCCGAAACCGCAGCCGTTCCGCTCGCACAGCCGGACAAAGTCACAGCGAGCGAACCGCTCGACGAGGAAGTGCTTTACCGCGTGCTCGCCGGGGAATACCTCGGGTCGGAAGGGGAGCTTGACACTGCGGTTGACGAATACCTCGAGGCTGCGCTGTTGTCGGAAGACCCGGAAATCGCGCAGCGCGCCACGCGCATTGCATTTGCCGCGGAATCCTGGCAGCAGGCGTCGATGGCAGCCGATCGCTGGGCGGTGCTCGCTCCGGACAGCGTTCCGGCTCACGAGTCGGCCGCCCGGGCCATGCTGCGTGTCGGCAACTATTTTGGCGCGGAATACCAACTGCTGCGCATTCTGGACATTCTCGAAGACTCGGCCGACGCCTGGGTGCTGGTATCCCGCATCCTGGCGGAGGCCGGTGATGCCCGGGAAGCTGACCGGGTGCTTGCCCAGATGCAGGAACAGCGTCCGGACGCCGATCCCGCGAACGTGTATTCCGCCCGCAGCCGGCTCGCTGCTTCTTCACGCAACCTGGAAAAAGCATTCGAGTATGCTCGGCGCGCGGTCGAAATCCACCCGGAGCGTCCCGACCTGCTGGCCTGGGCCGGCCGCCTCGCACTGAACCTTGATCTTGACGACACCGGGGTGGAGTACGTGCGGCGCGCCTGGGAACTCGATCCGGAAAACCACGACCTCGCCCTCGGTTACGCTGACCTGCTGGCGCGCAACGGCGACGCGGAAGGCGCGCGCGAGGTCATGGCGGAAATGACCCAGACGCCCGACGTGTTCCTGTCCCGGATCCTGTTCGAGGTCGCCGCGAAAAACCGTGCCGAAGCGGAGTTGCTGTTCGACCGGCTGGCCGATACGGACTGGCCGGATGCATCCGAAAAAGCGTTTTACCAGGCGCAGGCGGCCGAAGCGCTCGGCATGAGCCGCCAGGCCATCGCGTATTACGCGCTGGTGGTCGAAGGGGACCGGGCGCTGGCCTCGGCCCTGCGCCGGGCTGAGCTGATTGCGCTGGACGGGGACATGGCGCGAGCCCGTGCAGAGCTGGCCCGAATGCGCGAGACCGGCGACGCCCGAACGATCGAGCAATCCTGGCTGACCGAGGCGCGCGTCCTGCGTGAATCCGGTGATCGGGAAACGGCCTTCGGAGTGATGAGCGAGGCCGTCACGCGGCGGCCCGCCTCGGTCGCGATCCTGTATTCCCGTGCGCTGCTGGCTGCCGAGCTGGGCAAGGTGAGCGTGGCGGAACGCGACCTGGGCACGATCATCGCTGCCCAGCCCGAGAACGCGGCTGCGCTCAATGCCCTGGGGTACACGCTTGCGGACCAGACGGACCGCTACGAGGAAGCGGAGGTGTTCATTCGCCAGGCCTACATGCTGCAGCCCGAAGAGCCGTCGATTATCGACTCGATGGGCTGGGTCGCTTACCGCCTGGGACGCGTGGAGCAGGCCGAGGAGTTCCTGGCCCGGGCCTGGCGCCTCGAACGCAATGCGGAGATCGCCGCGCACCTCGGCGAGGTGCTGTGGGTGCAGGGCAAATCCGAGGAAGCGCTGCGTGTCTGGCGCGAGGCTGCGGAAGTGGATGCCGACAATCCGGTACTGATTGAAACCCTGGAAAGGCTGGACGTGACGCTTTGAAGAAACTGCTTCGCCCGGCGGCCTGGCTCGTTGCCGTTTTCGCGTTGCTGCTCCAGGCCTGTTCCACCACGCCGCAACCTGCCGCAGACGGGTTGGCGGCCGCGAGGAGTTACGACGCCCGGCAAGAGGCCCTGGCTTCACGCGAGACGTGGTCTTTAAAGGCACGGCTGGCCGTCAGCGACGGCGAGGACGGCGGCAGCGGCAGTCTGCACTGGGCGGTCGGCGAAGCGGGCACCCGTATGAATTTCCACGGCGCGCTGGGCCGCGGCGCATGGCGCCTGGAGTCGAGCGCCCGGGGCGCCCGCCTGGAGCTGGCTGACGGATCGTTTTACGAAGCGCAAACCGCTGCGGAACTGGCTGAACGGCAACTGGACTGGACCGTTCCCGTCGATGCGCTGTCCTGGTGGGTGCGCGGGCTGGCGGCGCCCGGCGCGGTCGAGCACCGTGAACTGGGCGAGGACGGGACGCTCGTTTTTCTGCGGCAGCAGGGCTGGAACATCGAGTACGGCCGCTTCCGCGAGATGGATGGTGTCGTCCTGCCGGTAAAGCTGACCGCCCGCCAGTCCGGGCGCACGGTCAAGCTGGTCATCCGCGAATGGCAGCTGGGTTCCGAAGATGGCTGACGCAGCGGCCCGATACTGGCCCGCCCCGGCCAAGATCAACCTTTTTCTGCACGTGTGCGGCCGGCGCGAAGACGGCTACCATGAACTGCAGACCCTGTTCCAGCTGCTCGACTGGGGAGACGAGGTCTTCGTCGAGCCGCGCGATGAAGCGGCCATCAGCAAGGCGGGGCCGGGCTACGGCGTGGCCGAGGACGATGACCTCGCCGTGCGGGCCGCGCGCCTTCTGCAAAGCGAAAGCGGCTGCCGCAGCGGCGCGGAAATCCGCGTAAGGAAGAACATTCCCCTGGGAGCGGGCATGGGTGGCGGCAGTTCGAACGCGGCGACCGTGCTGCTTGTTCTCAACGAGCTCTGGGGCTGTGGGCTGAGTCTCGATGACCTGGCCGCGCTCGGGCTCACGCTGGGCGCCGACGTGCCGGTATTCGTGCGCGGAAACACCGCGCTGGCGACCGGTATCGGCGAGCGGCTCGAAGCGGTTTCGCTGGGTCGCAGGTATTACGTGCTCGTGTTTCCGGGGCTGACCATTCCCACCCCCCGGGTTTTTGCCGATCCGCTGCTGCGGCGGGACTCCAAAACGCTTTCGCGCAGCGAGGCGCTGGCTGGCGGCGGCCGCAATGATTGCACGCCCGTCGTGCGCAGGCTCTGGCCCGCGATGGACGAGGCATTCGAAAAGCTCGCCGCCTGGGGATCCCCGGGCATGACCGGGACCGGCAGCGGAATATTCATTCCAGCGCCGAGTGAGGCTGAGGCTGAACGGGCGGCGCGTGAAATCAAAAATCTATATAATTGCCGCGCCGCCGCCGGGGTAGACCGTTCACATCTGCACGAAAATCTGTACACTGGCGGTGCGTAATTTCTGAATGGGGATTTGAAAGCTACTGGGACGTCGCCAAGCTGGTTAAGGCACGGGGTTTTGATCCCCGCATTCGCAGGTTCGAGTCCTGCCGTCCCAGCCATTCAGCGTCTCAAACAGCGGAAAGACCAAGCGGGACCGGGGTGTGACGACTGCTTCACTGATGGTTTTCTCAGGTAATGCCAACCTGAGGCTGGCGAGCGATATCGCTCACGAGCTCAACGTGCCGATCGGCAAGGCGGTCGTTGGCCGCTTCAGCGACGGCGAAGTCATGGTGGAAGTCATGGAGAACGTTCGCGGTCGCGACGTCTACCTGATCCAGCCCACCTGTGTGCCGACAGCCGATAATTTCATGGAACTGCTGGTCATGATCGACGCGATGAAACGCGCGTCGGCATCCCGAGTGACAGCGGTGATTCCGTATTTCGGCTACGCGCGGCAGGACCGGCGCCCGAGATCGGCACGGGTTCCGATCACGGCAAAAGTCGCCGCGACGATGATTTCGGCCGCCGGCACGGATCGTGTCGTGACCGTGGATCTGCATGCCGACCAGATCCAGGGTTTTTTCGACATACCGGTCGACAATGTCTATGCCTCTCCCCTCACGCTGGCCGATATCTGGCAGCAGCAGCAGTCCATGCACGAGGTCGTGGTCGTTTCTCCGGACGTCGGAGGCGTGGTGCGTGCGCGGGCCATCGCCAAGCGCCTGGATACCGATCTCGCCATCATCGACAAGCGGCGCCCCCGGGCAAATGTCGCGACCGTCATGAACATCATCGGTGAGGTCAAGGGCAAGTGCTGCGTTCTCGTTGACGACATGGTCGACACGGCCGGCACGCTGTGTTCCGCCGCGAATGCGTTGAAAGAAAAAGGCGCTGTGCGGGTAGTGGCCTACTGTGTGCACCCGGTGCTGTCCGGTCCCGCGGTGGACAACATCATGAGTTCACAGATGGACGAACTGGTCGTTACCGACACGATCCCGCTCAGCGAATATGCGCGCAGCTGCGGCAAGATCCGGCAGCTGTCGATCGCCCAGATGCTGGCCGAGACCATTCGCCGAATGGCTCACGGAGAATCCGTTTCGTCCATGTACATGGACTGAGCGCGCCCGTTCAGGCCGCTGGTTCATCCTGTTATTCCCCTCCGCCCGCTTGCTGGGTTATAATGCCCGGCTTGCTTTTTTAGGGTGCCTGACCTGGTCGCGGGTCGGGCCGTTTGGCCGCGAGGCCGGCGCCTCCTTTGCGGGGCTTTTGTGGAGAAAATGAAATGTCTGAAAAGAATATCGTGACCGCGGAAATCCGCGAAGACGTGGGGAAAGGTGCGAGCCGCCGCCTGCGTCGGGACGGCAAAGTACCCGCGGTGATCTACGGCGGTGACCGTGAACCGGTCGCCCTGACCCTGAACCAGGCCGAACTGGTTCACGCGGTTGAACTGGAGTCTTTCTTCTCGAGCGTCCTGGAGATCCGGGTCGGAGACGAGATCAAGCAGAAAGCGGTGGTCAGGGACATGCACCGCCATCCCTTCAAGCCGATCATCATGCACATCGATTTCATGCGTGTATCCGAAACGGAGGCGATCCGCATTTCCGTTCCGCTGCACTTTATCGGCGAGGAAGCGTCGCCGGCCGGCAAGGCTTCCGGTGTGGTCATCCAGCACCAGATGACGGAAATTGAAATTTCCGCGCTGGCCAAGAATCTGCCCGAGTTCATCGCGGTCGACCTGTCCAGCCTGGATACGGGTGATGTCGTCACGGTTGCCGATATCGTGCTGCCGGAGGGCGTCACGATACCGGCGCTGGTGAGCGATCCCGAGATCGCGGACTCAGCGGTGGCGAATGCCTCCTACATCTCCGAAAGCCAGGGCACGGGCGCAGCCGCCGCTGCCGAGGCCGAAGCGCTGGCAGCCGACGAGCTGGGCGAAATCGGCATGCCTGTCGCAGAAGACGAAGACGAGGGAGAAGAGGGAGAAGATACGGCAGCCGACGACGAGAGCAAGGAGTAATCTCAGGAGTCGACGCGCATCATGCCTTTCCTGGTCATCGGTCTGGGTAATCCCGGTTCGAAGTACGCTGAAACCCGGCATAACGCCGGGTTTTGGTTTCTGGACCGTGTCGCTGACAAGGCCGGGCTCTCCTTTCGCCGTTCACTCAGGCTGCATGCCGGGATCGCAAAGGGGATGGTGATGGGGCACGACTGCATATTGGTCCGCCCGCGCACCTTCATGAACGAGAGCGGCCGCGCTGTCCGGGCTGTCCTCAGCTACTACCGGGTGCCGCTGAGCCAGGTTCTGGTGGCATATGACGAGCTGGACCTGCCGGCCGGCGTCGCGCGCTTGAAGCAGGGCGGCGGTCACGGCGGCCACAACGGCATGCGCGACATATTCCGGCACACCGCTGACCAGGGTTTTATCCGGCTTCGCATCGGTATCGGCCACCCCGGGCACAAGAACGCGGTGACGTCCTACGTGCTGGGACGGCCGGGCAGCGAGGACGAAGGCCTGATCCGCGGCGCCATCGACGATGCGCTCGATGTCCTGCCGCAGGTGCTCGAAGGGAACCTGCCGGCTGCCATGAAGCAACTTCACACGGATAAAAACAATGGGATTTAAGTGCGGTATCGTCGGGCTCCCGAACGTCGGCAAGTCGACGCTTTTCAACTCGCTCACCAGCGGTGAAATCGCCGCCGAGAACTATCCCTTCTGCACCATCGATCCCAATGTCGGCGTGGTCGAGGTGCCCGACCCGCGACTGGGCCAAATCGCCGCCATCGTGAAACCCAAAAAAGTCGTTCCGACGACCATGGAGTTCGTGGACATCGCCGGACTGGTGGAGGGCGCTTCGAAGGGAGAGGGCCTCGGAAACCAGTTTCTTGCCCACATCCGCGAAACCGACGCCATCGCCCACGTCGTGCGCTGTTTCGAAAACGATGACATCGTGCACGTTGCCGGCGCGCTGGATCCGCTTTCGGACATCGAGACGATCAACACGGAACTTTCCCTGGCCGACCTCGAGTCCGTCGAACGCGCAATCGAGCGCACCGCGAAAAAGCTGAAGGCCGGTCACGACAAGGAAGCCCAGAAAAAGATGGCCGTCCTGGAACGCCTCAGAGACTGTCTCGACGAAGGTCACCGGGCGCGCAACGTAAGCATGACTGCCGAGGAGCAAAAGCTCGTCAGTGATGTACGCCTGATCACGACGAAGCCTGTCATGTATGTAGCCAATGTCTCGGAAAACGGTTTTAACGACAACCCGTTCCTGGATGTGGTGCGAAAAAAGGCCGAGTCCGAAGGGGCCCGCACCGTGCCGGTTTGTGCGGGAATCGAGGCGGAGATCGCCCAGCTGGACGAGGCCGATCGCCGGGAGTTCCTGGCCGAACTCGGTTTCGAGGAGTCCGGGCTGGACCAGGTCATCCGTGCCGGTTATGAACTGCTCGAATTATTGACGTTTTTTACTGCCGGCCCGAAAGAAGTTCGTGCCTGGACAGTCCGAACCGGTTCAACCGCGCCGCAGGCCGCCGGAAAAATTCACACCGATTTCGAGCGCGGCTTCATCCGGGCAGAAGTGACCTCATTCCAGGACTTTGTTGCCCTGGGCGGCGAACAGGGCGCAAAGGAAGCGGGCAAACTGAGGCTCGAGGGCAAGACCTACGTGGTTGCCGAGGGCGACGTTATACACTTCCGGTTCAACGTCTGAAAGATTTTGAAAAGTGGCTGATTTTGGGCTATAAGCACTTCTGAATCATTTGCTCGGAGCCGAGGGGTTTGAGCGTTGGGTCAGAAGCATTCCAAAAGCAGGGATACATCAGGGAAGTCGGGTGAGCCTGACGCGGCCGGCCGTGAGCGTTCCGGCCGCTCCGCCCGCGGCAACGGCAGCTGGCAGAAAATCGAGGCCTTGCGCGAAAAAGCCGCGTTAAAAGCATCGCTTGCCGATGTCTGGGATGAAGATTTCGACCTGCCTGAAGAAATCCTGGCAGAACTCGATCATACGGCCGAATTCTTCACGACAAACGAAGAGGAAGCCGAACCCCTGCCGGATGACGAAGACGATCTCGACGATTTTTTCGACGAAGACGACGAGCCCTGAGGCCGGTTCCGCCCCACTCGGGTCGCGTTCCATTTCGCGGTTGTAACCACAAGGCGAAAATTGTAAAATCTCGCGCCGATTCCACTCGATGTGATGTTGACAGGCAATAGTTCGTGGGCGAGAATAAGCGGCTTGCCTGCCGGTGCGTAAATTCACATCCGGATGGCGGGCCCGGCGGGCGAATGAGGATATGGCTTCCGCTTCGCCAGGTTCGGGCCGAGCATTTGAAAAATGTGCCTGGAGGGGTACTCAAGCGGTCAACGAGGGCAGACTGTAAATCTGCTGGCTAAGCCTTCGGAGGTTCGAATCCTTCCCCCTCCACCATATTTTTTCAGTGCTCCTGAAAATTTGGTTTGCAGGCCCGTGAGGCACTTGGCCGTACAGGGCGGGTGTAGTTCAACGGTAGAACCTCAGCCTTCCAAGCTGATGATGTGGGTTCGATTCCCATCACCCGCTCCATTGATGACAGGTTGGGACCTCGCGGGACGAAAGTTTCGCCCGCATAGCTCAGGCGGTAGAGCACTCCCTTGGTAAGGGAGAGGTCACTAGTTCAAGTCTAGTTGTGGGCACCATTATTTTTTAAAAAACTGAAGCGACTGCATATTTCGGAGACCGGCATGTCAAAAGAAAAGTTTGAACGTACAAAACCCCACGTGAACGTGGGCACGATTGGTCACGTGGATCACGGCAAGACGACGCTGACGGCGGCGATGACGATGGTTTGCGCGGAGGAG
>JAZBPJ010000123.1:0-11079 GCA_036351575.1 Lysobacterales bacterium
ATCATCGGCTCGGTCATCGTCGCGACCATCGGCGCGATCGTGCTGCTCTGGATCGTAAACAAGCTGAAAACCTGACCGCGGCGGGCGCCGGGTCAGACGTGGCAGAACCCCGGCCCGTTTTTTTCGAAATAGCGCTGGTGATAGTCCTCGGCTCGCCAGAAGGTCTGGCCAAGCTTGACCTCGGTGACGACCGGGTCGCGCCACTTACCGGACGCGTCAACAGCCTCTATCATCGTTTCAGCTGCAGCCCGCTGCTGCTCGTCGACGGCGAATACCGCGGAACGGTACTGTGAGCCGAAATCCGGGCCCTGCCGGTTCAGCGTCGTCGGGTTGTGCATGTCAAAAAACTGTTCGAGCAACGCCTCGTAACTGACTTTCTCGTCGTCGAAGATCACTTCTACCGTTTCAGTGTGCCCGGTCGTTCCCTCGCAGACCTGCCGGTAGGTCGGATTTTCCGTGTGCCCGCCCATGTAACCGGAAACAGCATCGATCACGCCTTCCGTCTTGCGAAAAGCGTCCTCGACTCCCCAGAAACAGCCGGCCGCGAAGTATGCGGTTTTCTCACTCATTTTCTCTGTCCTCTCCTTTCTCCGACGCGAATAACGCCTTCCTGCGCCGTACTCGCCACCAGGCGGCCCCGGCGGTCGTAAATCGAGCCGCGGGAAAGCCCCCTGCCCCCATGCGCACTCGGGCTGTCGCAACTGTACAACAGCCAGTCATCCAGCCTGAAGTCGCGGTGGAACCACATGGCATGGTCCAGGCTTGCCACCATCAGTTTCGTATTGATCCACGAGATGCCATGCGGCAGCATCGCCGTTCCCACCAGGTGAAAATCCGAAACGTAGGCCAGCAGGGCGCGGTTCATCACCGGGTCTTCGCAATAATCGCCGTGCAGCCGGAACCAGAGGTCCTTGAACGGCGGCTGCGGGGCACGCGGGTCAAGATCGGCTCCGCGAATTCCGCGGAATTCGAACGGCCCGAAGCGGTCCAGCCAACGCTGCATGTTGAGTGGAAGACTCTCGAAGTCTCCGACCTTCATCTGCTCGATCGGCGCAGCGTCCTCGGGCAACGGCACCTCCGGCATCTCAAACTGGTGGTCGATGCCCTCTTCTTCAAGCTGGAAAGAAGCGGCAAAGGTGAAAATCGCTTCACCGTGCTGCACGGCCATGACGCGGCGGGAACTGAAACTGCGGCCATCGCGGGTGCGGTCGACGGTGTAGACCACCGGCGCCGTATGATCTCCGGCGCGCAGAAAGTAACCGTGCAGGGAGTGCGGCAGGCGGCCTTCGACCGTTTTGCAGGCCGCCAACAGGCTTTGCGCGAGTATTTGCCCGCCGAACACGCGCTGCGTCCCGATATCACGGCTGACGCCACGGAACATGTTGCGTTCCAATGTCTCGATTTCCATCAGTTCCAGCAGTTCCTGGAAGGCGTCCTTTTGGCGGCCCATGGATTTTCTCGTATGCTTGTTCGCGGACAGAGCGAAATTATAAGAACGGCCCCGGGCGAAAGCGAGCACATCCGATATGAAAGCACCACGGACCTTTTTGTGGCACGACTACGAGACTTTCGGCGCCGACCCCATGATCGACCGTCCCGCGCAGTTCGCCGCACTGCGCACCGATACCGATCTCGAGCCGGTCGAAGAACCTCTGATGTGCTACTGCGCGCCGGCCGACGATGTTTTGCCGCATCCGGCCGCCTGCATGGTCACCGGCATCACGCCGCAGGCTGCGAGAGAAAAAGGCGAACCCGAAGCCGCGTTCGCCGCCCGCATCGAAGAGGAAATGATGCGGCCCGGCACCTGCAGCGTCGGCTACAACAGCATCCGTTTCGATGACTTGGTTACGCGCAACCTGTTCTATCGAAATCTGCGTGATCCCTATGCGCGCGAATATAAAAACGGAAATTCACGCTGGGACCTGATCGACCTGGCGCGCATGTGCTACGCGATCCGCCCCGACGGCATCGAGTGGCCGATGCACGAGCCCGGCAAACCCAGCTTCAGGCTGGAGGACCTGACCGCGGCAAACGGCATCGGGCACGAAGGCGCCCACGACGCGCTGGCCGACGTGCACGCGACCATCGGCCTGGCGCGGCTGATCCGGGAGAAACAGCCGCGGCTGTTCGAGTGGGGCCTGCAGATGCGCGATCAGCCCAGCGTCTCCCGTTTGCTGGATACCACCGAACCGCAACCCGTGCTGCACAGCAGTTCGCGCATACCGGCCAACCGCGGCTGCACCAGCCTGGTGCTGCCGCTCGCCGTGCTGCCCGACCGGCCCAAGCACATCGTGGTCTTCGACCTGGCAGCCGATCCCGAACCGCTGCTCAGCGAACCCGCCGAAACCATCCATGACCTGGTATTCACGCCGAGCGCGGATATGCCGGAGGGCGTGGAACGCCTGCCGCTGAAAATTGTCAGGACCAATGGCGTGCCAATGGTCGCCCCGCTGGGTGTGCTCAAAGGCGTGGACCAGGAACGCATCGGATTGAACGAAGCGCTGTGCCGCCGGCACGCGACCCGGATCCTGCCGCACCTGGTAAACGTGCGGCAAAAAGTTATCGAAACCTTTTCCCACTCAAAAGGCGGTTACGTGAGCGACGACCCGGATCGGATGCTCTACTCCGGGGACTTCTTCACATCCGCCGACCGCCGCCTGATGGACAAGATCATCCGCATCAAGCCTGCCGACCTGGGTCGCCACCAGTGGTCCTTCCAGGACGGGCGCCTGCACACGATGCTGTTCCGTTTCCGCGCCCGGAATTATCCGGAAACCCTGAACCTGAACGAGGCGATGGAGTGGGACCGCTACCGCAGGCAACGCCTGCTGGAAAGCGAAGCCCCCGAGGACTTCACGCTGACCGATTTTCAAGCAGCCCTGGACGAGCAGCGAACGCTGCATGCAGGTAATCCCGGGGCGCTTTCAGTGCTCGATCAATTGGAGTCCTGGGTCGATGAAATCGGACTGGAGGCACTGGCGAGCTGATGGATGATCGATGAACCCAAGCAGCACAATGCGAAAAGCACGCATTCACGAAATCGAAAAATAAAAATTCAACGAGTTACGGGCATTTTCTCTTCTCAATTCAAACTCTTTATACACAAGTCACTGATTGTTTTTGTTGCAAGATTTTGACATGAATAAAAGCTGAATTGTTCGAATACGAATAAGCTAAGTAACTGTTTATAAACGAACTATAAGAATTGGTCATTTTTTAACCAATTTGTAATGATCCCCGCCGCCGTTAAAGGACAGCCACTTTCTTAACAGGTTTATCCACAGGATTTGTGGATAAGTTTCACGCCACGTTCAAAGCCAGCTGCAGGTCGTTGTCCGCCTTCGCTTCCGGGCGTTTTCCCCGCCGAAAATGGCGCCTGAATTGACGCTTCGCCTGGGGCGAAACGAACTCCACGTGCGTGCCGTCGGAAAACTGCAGCATGTAGATCTCGCGCCGACCTTCACCGGGCGCCTTGACGGCCACCGCAGCAGTGATGGTTTTACCGATCAGGTCCTGGTTCGCTTTCATGAATCTATCCTCGATCATCAGTGACTTGAGCGTATTGGAACCCATTGCTTTCTCAAAACCTGAGAGCACACCGAACGGCAGGTTGCGGGCGAATCCCCGGGCCATGCCTCGTTGCCCGGGGATTACCTTGCCCGGCCGGCGCTCAGTCCGAAGCCGCTTCCTGGTCGTCCTGCAGCAGGATCATCCCCCGGTTTCGATCCACGGTGCGCACACCGATACCCTTGACGTTCACGAGTTCATCGATGTGAATGAACGCCCCATGCTCCTCGCGGTATGCGACGATCGCCTGCGCCTTGCTGAGACCGATACCGGTCAGGCTGTCGGCGATGGCCTCGGCAGTAGCCGAGTTGATATTGACCGGGCCCGCAGCCCAGGCAGCGAGGCTGAAGCAGGCCGCCAGCAACAGAACCATGATTTTTTTCACATTACACCCCCATGTGTTGAGTGGTTGTCGAAGATTGACGGGGCAATTCCCGTCACGTGCAGGCACAGAATAGGCGGCTCGCAAATCGCCCGAAATCGCGAGACTCCGATGGAGACGTAGGAAATCGGCTTGGCAGGCGCGGCGAAGGTCCGGCTTGAACGGTCGTCCGGCTTCCGGCAAAATGCCCTCCCCTGCTGCGGTGAGAACGGCGCGCCGCTGACAGGAAAAAGTCAATGGTGGCCTCCGCCGGTCCCCCCGCGACGACAAGTTGTGAACCCCGTCAGGCCCGGAAGGGAGCAGCGGCAGCAATGGACTCGGGCGCCGGGGTGCGATGGGTGGAGGTCGCCACCCTCAAAGCGAACATTCTTGATATAGTGTCCACTTCCTGAAGAGACACCCTCGATGAGTTATCAAGTTCTAGCCCGTAAATGGCGCCCCCGGACATTCGAACAACTGGTCGGCCAGGAACACGTCTCGCAGGCGTTGATCAACGGACTCGACCAGGACCGCCTGCATCACGCTTTCCTGCTGACCGGTACGCGCGGCATCGGTAAAACGACCATCGCGCGCATCCTGGCCAAGTGCCTCAACTGCGAGAACGGAATGAGTTCGCAGCCCTGCGGCGAATGCGGCAGCTGCGTCGACGTGGACGAGGGCCGTTTCGTCGACATGATCGAGATCGACGCCGCTTCACGCACCGGCGTGGACGACATGCGGGAACTGCTGGAATCCGTTCAGTACACCCCGACCCGCGGTCGCTACAAGATCTACATCATCGACGAAGTCCACATGCTGACCAAGAACAGCTTCAACGCGCTGCTGAAGACGCTCGAGGAGCCGCCGCCGCACGTCAAGTTCGTGCTGGCCACGACCGACCCCCAGCAAATCCCGGTGACCATCCTGTCACGCTGCCTGCGCTTCAACCTGCGGCGCCTGCTGCCCGAGCAGATCCGGGCCCAGCTGGAGGCGATCGTCAACGCGGAAAACATCGACAGCGAAGACGAGGCGCTGACCGTGCTGGCCCGTGCCGCCGACGGCAGCATGCGCGACGGTCTCAGCCTGCTCGACCAGGCCGTGGCCTATGGCGGCGGCCGGCTGGTGCTGGACGACCTGAAGCAGATGCTCGGCCTGATCGACCATGAAAATATTGCCTCGATCGTGCGTGCCCTGGCGGACGGCGATGCCATTGCCCTGCTGGAAATCGTGGCCGAACTGGCGGCCCAGTCGCGGGATCTCGAGTCCGTGCTGGTCGACCTGGCGGAACTGCTGCACCGGGTCACCCTGGTCCAGTGTGCTCCCGGTTACCGCGACGCCGATCGCTCCGACTGGCCGTCCATCGAGCAACTGGCCGGATCACTGGCCATCGAGGATGCCCAGCTGTTTTACCAGGTGGCGGTCAAGGGACGCAGTGAAATCGGACTGGCGCCCGACCCGCGCACCGGGCTGGAAATGACCCTGCTGCGCATGCTCGCCTTTCGCCCCGCGACCGCGGCGGCGCCGGCCGGCGCGGCGCCAACGGAAGTCCAGCCGCCAGCAGGCCGGGGTTCACAGCACGCAGCGGGCGGAGCTCCGCTGGCGCGGGCTGGCACTCAGGCCGCGACGTTTGAACCCGCTGCGGCTTCGAAACCGGCCCCGGCCGCTGAACCGCCTGTGCAGAAGGCCCCTGTGCGGCGGCCAAACAGCAACGCGGAATGGCTCGTAATGCTGGACAATCTCGATATCACCGGCCAGCCCCGGGAACTTGCCCGCAACATCGAACTCGCCTCGAGCGAAGGCTCGAAGTGGTCGTTCCGCATCAGTCCCGCCCTGCGCAACCTCGCGGCGGGCAACTGCCTGTCCCGGCTCGAGCAGTCGCTCAGCGGCGCGCTGGGCGAGACCGTGCGCATCCAGCTGGTCGACGCGAGCAGAAAATCACTTAAAACCGCCGCAAAAGCCGAGCAGCAGCAGGCCCACCAAACAATGAGTGAAGCCGAAAGGGCCATCCAGGACGACCCGACCGTGCGGGAACTCAAAGACACCATGGACGCCCGGGTCATCGAAGACTCGGTGCAGCCGATCCAGTAAACAGCGAGGAATTGAAAAGCGACATGAAAGGAAATATTGCCGGCCTGATGCAGCAGGCCCAGAAAATGCAGCAGGAAATGCAGAAGGCCCAGGAAGAACTGGCCAACCTGGTCGTGACCGGCGAAGCCGCCGGCGGCCTGGCCAGGGTCACGATGACCGGGCGTCACTCGGTTACCCGGATCGAGATCGATCCGTCGCTCATGGACGACAAGGAGATGCTGGAAGACGTCGTCACGGCGGCCGTCAACGACGCCGTGAACCGCATCACCACCGAGACCCAGGAACGCATGGCCGGCATGACCGCGGGCATCAACCTGCCGCCCGGCATGAAACTGCCGTTCTGAGCCCGGCGTGGCGTCCGAAACCCTTCTCGAGCAGTTTATCGATGCCCTGCGCTGCCTGCCCGGCGTGGGGCCCAAATCGGCCCAGCGCATGGCGCTGCACCTGCTGGAGCGCGACCGCGAAGGCGGCCGGCACCTGGCCACGGTGCTCGAGGAAGCGATCGAGCGCATCGGCCGCTGCTCCAGCTGCCGCAACCTGACCGAGCACGAAACCTGCTCGATCTGCAGCGACCTGCAGCGCGACCGCACGCTGCTGTGCGTGGTCGAGTCACCCAGCGATGTCATGGCCATCGAACAGGCCACCGGCTACCGGGGGCTCTATTACGTGCTGATGGGGCGCCTCTCACCGCTGGACGGCATCGGGCCGGCTGAGCTCGGCCTGGACGAACTGTCCGAACGCATCAATTCGAATCCCCCGGATGAAATGATCATCGCCACCAACCCCACCGTGGAAGGCGAAGCCACCGCCTTCTACCTGCAGCGCATGGCGCGCGGCGCCGGTGTACGGATCAGCCGCATCGCGCACGGCGTACCGCTGGGCGGCGAACTGGAATTTACCGACCAGTCCACCATCGCCCACGCCTTCAGTTCGCGCCTGGCGGTCGAGGAATAGCCCGGGCCGGCACATTCGGCGCCCCGCCGCTTTTGGCCGGCGTATAATCAACGGGTATGGCGTGTTCGCGAGCCGTCGCTCGCGAAGCTTGCAAATCCACCGAAGAAAATGATCGACGGGGGTAAGCGCAATGAAAGAACTCGTTTGGGACGAAGTGCTGAGCGTCGAAAACGAAGAGATCGACAACGACCACCGCATCCTGATCAACCTGTTCAACCTGCTCGGCCGTTCCGTTCTGTCTGGAGCGAGCCGGGAGTACGTCGAGCTCGTACTGGAAGAGCTGATCCGCTGCACGGCATGGCATTTCAGCCACGAGGAGCGGCTGATGATGCTGTCCGGTTACGGGGGACTGGAAGAGCACCGGCGAGAACACATGGAGCTGATGCAAAGCGTCCGCCAGATACAGGAAGAAATCCTCCGCAGCGGCAGGCTGGAGGAGCGCGAATTCGAAATCCTCGAGCAATGGCTGACCGGGCACATCCTGGCGGCCGACATGGAGTTCGGCGAGTACCTGCTCAACGCGGCCTAGGCCGGCTTTCCAGGCCCTCGACCCGCAGGTTCCACAGTTTCAGCAGTGATCGGTAAAAGCGGCACTGCGCTGCGAGCCGCCGCATCTCGGCTTGCCCCGGTTCGCGCTGCAGGTAAGCGCCGAGAAAGTGCTGCGCGAGCGCCGGCTGCAGGTCGTGGTGGGCGACGACGATCGCGAGATCAAAAAACGGGTCGCCCGCGGCGGCATACTCCCAGTCGATCAGGGCCAGGGTTTCGCCTTCCAGGATGTTCTGACAAACGAGATCGTTGTGGCACAGAACGGGCGCCACGGGCTCGATGTCCCGAAACGTCCTTGCCGCGTCCAGGCAAAGCGCGCGGGCCGTGCCGCTATCCAGTTGCTCCGCGTAGCGCACCGCGGCCGCCAGCGGATCGAAGCGCGGCCCGACCGGGTTCAGTGCATGCAGCCGGAGCAACAAGGCGGCAAGCCGCTCGAGGTTCTTCGGATTCAGCAGGTCGCAACGGGACCAGGCGCGGCCCGGAATGTACGGACGGATCAGCACGCCGGCCCCGGTATCGTGCCAGTCCGGCGCCGGCGCCAGGCCGGCCTGCGCTGCCGCGTCAATCACGCTGCGCTCGCGCCCGCGGTCCAGGCCCAGCCGGGCCGCCTCGGGCCGGTCGATACGCAGAACGCAGCGCTCGCCCCGGTTCAGAATTTCATAACTGTCGTTCGTGGGTCCGGCGGAAAGCCGCGTTTCCACCGTCGCCCCGGCAAAACCCGGTATCGATGCCAGGATATCAAGCGGCGCACTCACGCGCTCGCCCCGCGCATGCTTTTGCGCCAGCTGAGGTAACCGAACACGATCATCACCAGGTAGGCCACGAACAGCGCCGCGGTGAAGTACAGTTCGCGGCTCAGGTAAAGGTAGACCGAGACCGAGTCGATCACGAACCAGTAAATCCAGTTCTCCAGGATTTTGCGCGCCACCATGTAAGTCGCCACCACGGCGCCCCAGGTGGTCAGCGAATCCGCGAACGGCAGGGCCGCATCGCTGAAGCGCTCCAGCAGAACACCGCTGACCAGCACCAGCAGCAATACCCCGGCGATGGCCATTGCGTGACGCCGCAAGGGCCAGGTCGAGACACTCAGCTCGCCGTGGTCCTCTCCGCCGCGGCGCCATTGCTGCCAGCCGTAGAACGCCATGCCCAGGTAAAACAGCTGCAGCACCGATTCCATGTACAGGCTCGCGCGGTACATGATGACGAGATACAGCAGCGTGCTCACGGCGGCCGCCGCCCAGCACCAGATGTTCTGGCGTATGGCCAGCAACAGGTACGCCACCGCCAGCGCCACCGCCAGCAGTTCCGCCCATTGCAGCGCGGTCAGGTCCAAGCGCCGTGCCTCATTCGTCCGGCGTCAGTGTCGGGGCCCGGTCCAGCTCTTTTTCGACATTCAGGTATTTCACCACCAGCACGACGGTCTCCGGCGCGGACATGGCTTTTTCCATGCAGCGGTTGATCGCGCCGGTCACGGCCTCGAACGGCCCGCTGAGCTGCGTGCTCAGCTGGTTGCTGACGATTTCTATGCCTCCCTGCTCACGCAGTTCCTCGATGAAGCCGATGATGGTGGGGATCGGCCGGTCTTTGAGGGGGTAAAGGCTCATTTCCGCAACGATGTTCATATGCATCCTCAGTATCGGTAGGTGACGGTCACGCCGTAGTGCCGCGGGTCACCCAGGCGCGTGTAGCGGGCCCGTTCGAACCAGGGCGGCTTCAGCCCGAAGGAAAAACCGCGGGTGTAGAAGTCCTCGTCGAACAGGTTACGCACCCAGGCGTGCACGGACCAGCGATTCCACTCGCGCCCGGCCCGCAGGTTGACCGTTATGCGCGAAGCAGCCCGCTCGTCGTGGCTGTAATCGAAGTAGAAGCCGTCGACCGCGTTGATGTCCAGCCGGGCCAGCCAGCCTGAGGGCACGCTCCAGGTCGCGCCCGTGTTGAGCGTGTAAGCCGGCGCGTGCGCGAAATCGCGCCCGACGATTTCACCCTCGATGTCCGCCTCGCGCTCCAGGCCGTAGGCGTCCACTTCCGACTCCAGCAAGCCCAGGCTGGCGTGCAGGCGCCAATGCTCGGCGAGCTGCCAGGCAAACGAGGCCTCGAGACCCCAGGAATGACCCTTGGCGTTGCTGGTGATGAAAATGAAATCGTTCGGGTTGTCGGTGAACTGCGCCGAGCTGCGCAGCTGCATGTCCTCGCGGTCCATCCAGAACAGCGTGACTTCACCGGCCAGCGCGCCGTCCAGCCACAGCCCTTTCAGGCCGGCCTCGACGTTCAGCAGCTTTTCGGGGTCGTAGGAAATCACCTCCGGCCCGAGCACAGCCGCTGAACCGAGCGCGCGGGCGGCGCTTGGGTTGAAGCCGCCGGCCTTGTAGCCACGCGACAGCTGGACATAAACATTCGTACCGCTGTCCAGCTCGTAGTTCAGGCTGATGTCGCCGCCCCAGAGATTCTCGGAAGGACTGAACTCGTTCTCCACCGGTGAGTCGGGGTCACCGTAAACCTGGTCGATGAAGCGGTCACCGTAGTCGGCTTCCCAGCGTTCCAGGCGGAGCCCGGCGTTCAGCGTCAGGCGGTCCGTCAGGTCGCTGTCGAGGCGCCCGAACAGCGAGTAGTTATTCGAATCGTAATCACTATCGAGCACGGTGCTGTCGGTGCAGGGCGTGCACCAGTCTGCATCGTCATACACGCCGGCGGACAAAATATCGTTGGTTTCGTCGAGACTGGAGAAATAGGCGCCCAGCACCCAGCGCGTGCGCCCGTCGAACAGTTCGTGGCCGGGCGCCGAGACCAGCCGGAACTCCTGGGTCAGCGATTGCCGCTCGCGCGTGTTCACGTAAACGTAGTCGTAGCCGATGGGCGCCCAGTAATCCGCGTTGCCCCATTCACCGTCGTAGGAGAACAGCACGTCGGTCTCGGCGACGCCGGTAATGCTCACGAAGTCCACGGCCGCGGCCAGCGGGCCGGTAAACTTCAGCGCAGCGCCGGTGGTGCGCTGCTCGTCGTGGCCCGGGTTGTCACTGAACACCGTGCGCCCGTTCTCAGGCGACCAGGCGTCGTAGCCGTTGTCGAAGTCGGCGTACAGCACGCTGAACCGGCCTTCCCAGTCGCCGCCGAGCTCCATCAGCAGCTTGCCCCGCGCCACGGTCTCGTCGCGGCCGTTGGTATCGTCGCGGCCAAGGTACACGTTGTCGTAGAAGCCGTTGGATCGGTAACCGTGCACCGAGAACCGTCCGGCCAGGCGCTCACCCAGGGCGCCGCCCGCCGCCACGCCGGCGGCCCGCGTGTCATCGCTGCCCAGGGTCAGCTCAGCATTCACCGAGGTCTCGAAGGCCGCTTCGGCGGACTGCATGTAAACCAGGCCCGCCAGGGCGCTGGCGCCGAAGCGCGTGGCCTGCGGGCCGCGCAGCACTTCCACGCGGTCGATATCGAACACGGTGCTGATGCCGCCTACCCCGGACAGGTCGATATCGTCCACGATAAAACCCACCGACGGGTTTGGCGCACCCTCGTACTGCTCGAGCTCGCCAATGCCGCGCAGCTGGAAATAGCGCGCCCGGGAACCGTCC
>JAZBPJ010000124.1:0-16481 GCA_036351575.1 Lysobacterales bacterium
CACCCGGTTGTAGGTGCTGACGGTCTCGCCCGCGTGCATCTCCGCGCGGTAAAACAGGTGGTGCTCCAGGTCGAACTGGCTGCGCTTGTGCTGCCGAAACCAGGCAGCGTCGATTCCGACTTCTTCCAGCACCCGCCAGGCGCCCTCGGCGAACAGCGACTGGACGTGCTTCACGCCGACATGCCCGTTGCGGTCCTGCCAGGCGACAGGCACCTCGATGCGCAACTGCAGGGGCAGTTCCCGCACCTGGTCCGGGGTCGGAAAGCGGCGCCCCCCCTGGCGTCGGACGGAATTCAAAGCAGCCCTTTTTCCTTGGGCGTGTACTGCTCGGCCTCTTCGGGCGTCAACTGGATCACCTTGATCGTCCAGTTCGACAGCACCGAGTCGACCTTGAGACTGAAACGGCCGCCTTCCTCGAACAGCCTGAGCCCGTCTCCGACGTACTTGGTTTTCATCACCGTGCCGGCGTGGGTTTGGGACGGCTCGTTGAGCAGCACGATGGTCAGACCCATCGAGTCCCGGTACTCGCTGTTGACGCGCCAGTCGATCAGCCAGGGCGCCTCGACCTCGAACTCGGGGGTCTGCATGGTGCGGCTGCCGGAAAATTCGCGGACCAGTTGCTCTGCCACGGCGGGCATGGAGACAAACAGGAGCAGGACTACAAGAAAAATTTTCAATTTGATCATTGCTTCATGAATCGGTTACGGAACACATCGTCATTATAAAACGCGGGTTTACCGCTGACACGGTTCGGACCGTTGCCGTGAACGATGGCCCCATGGGCCGTCATCCCAATAAGGCTCCGTGCCGAAACGGTCGGCGAGAAAGTCAATGAAAAGGCGCGCCCGTCGCGCCAGGTAGCGGTTACGCGGCCACACGGCCCAGGCGTTCAGCGATTCGGGCGCGTACGCCGGCAGGATTTCGACCAGCTCGCCGGCGGCCAGGGCGCGCCAGGCGATAAAGGAGGGAATGACCACGATGCCGTGACCCGCCGCCGCCATGTCGGTCAGGAAATCCCCGTTGTTTGCGACCACCGGCGCCTCGGCCTGCACCAGCGTCTCGCCGCCGCGGCCGTCGGGCAGGCGAATCGGCCCGCGACCGCTGGCCGCATAACGCAGCAGGCGGTGTTCGGCCAACTCGCCGGGTTGCCGCGGGCAGCCATGCGTCTCGAGGTAGGCCGGGCTGGCGCACAGCAGCATCCGGATCGGGCACAGGCGGCGCGCCTGCAGGTTGGAGTCCTCCAGCTGCGCGATCCGGATGGCCAGGTCGACACCGCGCTCGACCAGGTCAACCTGGTGGTCAGAAAAATCGATGTCGAGTTTCAGCCCGGGGTGTTGACGCAGGAATTGCTCGAATGCCGGCGCCAGGTGAGCGAGTCCGAACGACAGGGGAACCGCGATGCGCAACGTTCCCTCGAGCGAGGCCTCAGCATCGACCGTAGACGCTTCCAGCTCAGCAACGTCGGCCAGAAGTCTGACCGCTCCGGCGTAAAAAGAGCGGCCCGCTTCGGTCAGGCTGGAGCGGCGGGTCGTGCGGGTGATCAGGCGAACACCCAGGCGGCTCTCGAGTTCCGCCAGCCGCCGGGAGGCGCCCGATTTGGCAATCCCGAGCTGTTCCGCGGCCCGGCTGATACTGCCTGACTCGACGATCCGCACGAACGTCTGCATTTCTTCGAATGAACTCATTGTTCTGTTTTCTTGAACTTTCTTTTTCAAATAGTACCGTTTTTCTCTTTGAAGACAACAGATAAACTGCGCTTCACTTAGGACACTTCGACAGGAGAAACACACATGAACACGATTCAAACCCTTTCCGCGCCGCTGGGGCGTGTACTGATCTCACTGATTTTCATCCTTTCCGGCGTTGGCAAGATCAGCGGCTATAGCGGAACGCAGGCCTACATGGAGTCCATGGGCGTACCCGGAATGCTGCTGCCGCTGGTCATCGCTCTCGAGGTGCTGGGTGGGCTGGCCATCGTCGCCGGCTGGCAGACGCGCAGCGTCGCCTTTCTGATGGCCGGTTTCTGCATCGCCTCGGCGGTACTGTTCCACGGCAACATCGGTGATTCGACCCAGCAGATCCAGTTTCTGAAGAACCTTGGCCTGGCGGGCGGCTTCCTGTTCCTGGTCGCGCACGGGGCCGGCGCCTGGTCGCTCGACAACCGCCGGAACGCTTGAAATGACGAAACCGCAGGTGCGCGAAATCGTAGCCACGACACCCGGAGTGCCGGCCAACGACGGCGCCGGGGTGCGCATGACACGCATTATAGGCAGTCCGCAACTGGACATGCTGGACCCGTTCCTGCTGCTCGACTGTTTCGAGTCGGACCAGCCGGAGGACTATATCGGCGGCTTTCCGGATCATCCGCATCGCGGCTTCGAGACCGTCACCTACCTGCTCGCCGGGCGCATGCGTCACCGGGACAACGCCGGCAACGAGGGCGTGATCGAGCCGGGTGGCGTGCAGTGGATGACGGCCGGGCGCGGCATTGTGCATTCGGAAATGCCGGAGCAGGAAAACGGGCTGCTGATGGGCTTCCAGCTGTGGGTCAATCTGCCCGCACGGGCCAAGATGACCGCACCCGGCTACCAGGAGTTCCCGCCGTCGGAAGTGCCGCTGGAGCAGCGACCCGATGGCACGCAGATCCGCGTCATCGCGGGCGAGACGTCATCAGGTACTACCGGCGCCGTCCGCAACGACTGGGTCCATCCGCTGTACCTGGACGTGACCCTGCCCGCACACGGTACTTTTGAGCAGGCGGTCGAAGACGGCGCCAGTGCCTTCGCCTACGTGATCGAAGGCAGCCTGGATGCCGGCTCGAGACCACAGCGCCTGGCGCACCGCACCCTTGGAATTTTCGGTCCGGGCGAGCGGATCGCCGTCACCGCCGGCGATGCCGGTGCGCGCTTCCTGCTTGTCGCAGCGCAACCGTTGAATGAACCGGTCGCACGCGGCGGGCCATTCGTCATGAATACGCGCCAGGAGTTGCTGCAGGCCTTCGAGGATTTCCGCAACGACCGTTTCTGAACACGACGCACTGAACACCAAGAGAGGCTTTCACGATGGGATTACTGGTACACGGCAAATGGGAAGATCGCTGGTACGACACCGCCAGCCATGAAGGACATTTCAAGCGCAGCGCGGCGCAGTTCCGCAACTGGGTGACCGCCGACGGCAGCCCCGGCCCGAGCGGGCGCGGCGGTTTCAAGGCGGAACCGGGGCGCTACCACCTGTACGTTTCGCTGGCCTGCCCCTGGGCCAACCGGACGCTGATCTTTCGTCACCTCAAGGGCCTCGAGGAAATGATCGGCCTTTCGGTGGTGCACTGGCTGATGAAAGAGCACGGCTGGACCTTCGACGACGGCGACGGCGTGGTTCCCGACCCGTTCAATGACGCAAAATACATGCACCAGGTGTACACGGCGGCCCTGCCGGACTACTCCGGCCGGGTCACCGTGCCGGTGCTTTGGGACAAGCAGGAGAACACGATCGTCTCCAACGAGTCCTCCGAGATCATCCGGATGTTCAACAGCGCCTTTGACGCCACCGGCGCAACTCCCGGTGATTATTACCCGGAAGACCTGCGCAGGGAGATCGACGAAATCAACGAGCGTATCTACAACGACGTCAACAATGGCGTCTACAAGGCCGGCTTCGCCAGCAGCCAATCCGCTTACGAAGAAGCTGTCGTCCCGCTGTTTGACACGCTGGACTGGCTCGAACAGCGCCTGTCGCGGGGGCGCTACCTGTTCGGCGATCGGCTGACCGAGGCCGACTGGCGCCTGTTCACCACCCTGGTGCGCTTCGACGCCGTCTATGTCGGGCATTTCAAGTGCAACCTGCGCCGCATCGCCGACTACCCGAACCTGTGGGCTTACACGCGCGACCTGTATCAGCACGAGGGCATTGCCGGCACCGTCGACATGCGGCACATCAAGCACCACTACTACGCCAGCCATGACATGATCAATCCGACCGGCGTGGTGCCAGCCGGGCCGATCCTGGACTTTATGGCGCCGCACGGCCGCGAAGCCCTTTGATCGGATACGAAGTCCATCGGTCAGCGTTGGTTAACGGTTTCGGGCGCCGCGGCAGGCCCCCGTGGCTTTGAATGCGGCGATGAACCTATACTCATGGATCGGCAATATGCAGAATGATCCATGCAGCAGCTTCTGATCATCATTGTGTACACGTCACTGGCCGGGTTTGCCCTGCCCGCCGGTGGCGCGCTCGCCAGTATCGAACGGTTGAGGCCCCGCTGGCTGGAGCAGGAGTTTCGTCACGGTGTTCTTGCCTTCGGGGGCGGCATCCTTCTCGCCGCCGTGGCCCTGGTGCTCGTACCGCACGGCATGCAGGTGCTCAGCGTCACCGCAGCCATTTCGAGCCTGGTTGTCGGCGGCCTGGTCTTCATGGCCATCGACAGGGCCCTGGCAAAGAGCGGGCGGCCCGCATCCAACCTGATGGCGGCGCTGCTGGACTTCATTCCGGAAGCGATTGCGCTGGGGGCATTGATTTCCACGCACGCCTCGCTGGGCGTGCTGCTCGCGATGTTCATCGGTCTCCAGAACCTTCCGGAGGGCTTCAATGCCTACCGGGAGCTGATGTCGGGTGCGCACGCGTCGAAGAAACGGGCCCTGCTTCTGCTGACCGGGGGCGCATCGCTCGGGCCGATATGCGGCTTACTGGGCTTCTGGGTACTGTCGGACGCTCCGGTGGCAACCGCGGTAACGATGCAGTTCGCCGCGGGCGGCATCCTCTACCTCGTATTTCAGGACATAGCGCCGCAGGCCAGGCTGGCCAGGCATTGGGGCCCGCCCCTGGGCGCGGTCCTCGGTTTTGCCCTGGGTCTTCTCGGTACGATGCTGATACAAGGTTGATGGAATTTTCACCATCGACGGCGTCAGATCTCATTTCCACAACAAGTCGATAAATGACCTCAAAACCTTCGTAAGAGGCGGTTCCAGCCACACCCTGGTGCATCCGATTCCCCCCGTGGGGGCATCAAAAGCACTGAACTCAAAACGCGAGGGCACGATGGAAAACTCGATGACACGAAAAGCTCAGCAATCTCTGCGCCGTCAACTATTCGCCTATTTTCTTGCAACATTTGCTTTTTCCTGGGGCATTTTCGGAGCCGCCCTGGCCTTTGGTTTTGCACAATCTCCGATCGTAATCCTGGGTATCTGGGGGCCAACACTGTCCGCCATCACCCTCACGGCCGTGTTCTATGGCAAAGCCGGGTTGAAAAGATTTTTTGCCCGATTCAGGTTCGCAACAGGTTTGAGATGGTTCTTGCCGCTGCTCGCTTTTTTCCTGGTGATCGGGATTTCCGGACGCTTTATCGGATCGACCATTGCAGACATCGAATTCGATCCCAAATTCTGGGGCTGGGCGTGGGTTGGGCAGGTCATGATCACGCAATTGCTGTTTGCCGGCATGGGTGAGGAGTTCGGCTGGCGTGGTTTTGCGCTTCAGCGTCTGCAACAGGTCACAACGCCGGTTAAAGCGACGCTGCTGATCGCCTTTTTTCACTTGCTCTGGCACGCCCCCACTTATTGGCTGGGCCAGGGCATGCACAACGTACCAGCGATCTGGTCCGTGTTCTTTCTTTTGCCCTGGACCATCCTGTTCACCTGGGCTTACAACAGATCAGGGGGCAGCATCGCAGTCAGTGTGTTTTTTCACGCCACCATGGGTGCGACCCTAAGCTACACCGCATTTCTACCCAGTGAGCGCGTCATTCCCATTACACCGGAACTGATTACCATGACCTGGCTGCCCGATGGGCTGATGGGCCCCTACCTGGGTGTGGCCACTCTCTATTGGCTGCTCGCCATATACATACTGCGCGGCGGGTTCGGCGGCCTGGGCGAGCCGCCTGAATTCGAGCACCCGCTGGAAGCGGGGAATGTATCAGGCTGAAGGCTACTGGTTCGACAGAACGATCCGGTAGCGTGCTTTTCCGGACTTCAGGTGATCGAAGGCAGCGTTGATTTCACTCATGGGAAACATCTCGACCTGCGGCCGAATACCGTGCATCCGGGCGAATTCCAGCATTTTCGCAATCGTTGCCGGACTCCCGACCGGCGAACCCGACACCGACCTTTGTCCCATGACCAGAGGGAAAACGCCCAGGTCGAGCGGCTCCAGCGTTGCGCCGACAAAATGCAATCGACCCCTGGGTTTGAGCGTGTTCACGTAGAGGTTCCAGTCCAGTTTCACATTGACCGTGGAGATAATGAAATCGAAGGAACCGGCCGCGGCCTCGATTTCCTGCGGGTCGCGCGAGTTCAGCGTTTTGTGGGCGCCCAGTTCAAGGACCTCCTGTCGCTTCGATTCGCTCGAAGTAAAGGCGGTTACCTCGCATCCCCAGGCATTGAGAAACTGCAGTGCAATGTGGCCCAGGCCGCCAATGCCGATTACCGCCACCTTGTCCGTGGGCTTCACGCCGAACTGCACCAGCGGGTTGAAAACCGTGATTCCGCCGCAGAACAGGGGGCCGGCTGATTCTAGGTCCATCCCCTCGGGAATCGCGACGACGCTTGCAGCGTCGGCGCGCACCTTGTCCGCGAAGCCGCCATGCCGTGCGACGATGGTGCCCTCGGCGGACGGGCAGAGATTCTGATCGCCTTCACTGCACGAAGAACATTGACCGCAATACGCCGAATGCCAGCCGAGGCCGACGATCGCGCCCTTCTGCAGACCCTGCACATTGCTCCCCACAGCGGCGAGTGTGCCGATCACCTCGTGCCCGCCTACCAGCGGATACTGGCTCATGCCCCATTCGTCATCGATCATGCTGAGGTCGCTGTGACAGATGCCGCAATAAGCCACATCGATCTCGACCTCGTCGGGACCCAGTTCACCGACCTCGTAACTGAAGCGTTCCAGTGCGGCGCCCGCTTCCATTGCGGCAAAGGCGTTGATGGTTCTGGTGTGGCTCATGGAAACTTCCTCATCGGGTCTGATCTCGAGACTTTCGCCTCAGTAATTGCGTGAATCGTAGGCCCAGTGTAGCAGGGCCTGGCGCTGGCGCGGGCGGCACATGAGGTCCCCTTTCACGCAGTTCTTGCGGATCTGCCCGATGTGGCGGGTCATCGCTTTCCAGCGCTTGATCTGCCGCGCATCGTCCTCGCAGCGGCGCCCCATCCAGTAACGGCAGTACCACTGGAACCAGCCGCGCGGGTCGTTTTCCCAGATCCACCCTTTTTCGCGCCAGTAGGACAGCGGCTTGGAGGCATCGACGCCGAAAAAATTCAGCCGGTCATTGCGTTTTTCCGGGCTTAGCTTGGCGTTTTCGAACCATTCGGCCGGAAATTCATCCCGGCAGTCGGTCATGTACTTGCCGCCGAAGATGCCCATCTCCAGCAGCCGCTGCGGGCTCAACTCGGGCCGGAACTCGGGGTCGAAATGCTCTCCCGGCGGTTCGGTGCGCTCGTAGGTATAGCCGGATTGCATCCGGTCGTTGACGGTGACGGTGAGGGGCTTCACAGGGTTTTCAGGCGGCAACCGGGCTTGGTGAACAGCATCTGCACGTTCGAGATGGCGCGCTCAAGAAAAGCGCCCTCGCAGGTCGTCAGGTAAAACTCCCACATGCGAATGAAGGAATCCGGAAAACCCTGGCGGCGCACCTCGTCGATCTGCTCGAAAAAGTTGCGGCGCCAGTGGCGCAGGGTGGTCGCGTAATGCAGCCCGATGTCTTCGAGGCCCAGCAGGCGCAGGTCGGTCCGCTTCGCGGCGGCATCGGCCATCACGGCCGACGAAGGCAGCGCTCCGCCGGGAAAAATGTAGCGCTGGATGAAGTCGACGTTCCTGCGGTAATAGTCATAGCGCTGATCGGCCATCGTGATGGCCTGCACCAGCATGGCGCCGTTCGGCTTCAGCAGCTCACTGCAGGCTTTGAAAAAGCTTGCGAACAGGTCATGACCGACCGCCTCGATCATTTCGATCGAGACCAGCTTGTCGAAACGCCCCCCGAGATCACGGAAATCGTCTTTCAGCACCGTGACCCGATCCTGCAGCCCGGCTGCCCGCACCCGCTCGTTCGCCAGGTCGAACTGTTCCTGCGAAATGGTCGTGGTGGTGACGCGGCAGCCGTGATTCTGCGCCGCGTGAACCGCGAACCCGCCCCAGCCGGTACCGATCTCGATCACGTGGTCGTCCGGTCCCAGTTCGAGCCGTTGGCAGATATGTTCCAGCCGGTGGACCTGCGCCTCGTGCAGGCCGGTTTCCGGTGAGGGAAAGATCGCCGAGGAGTACATCATCGTCGGGTCCAGCCACAAGGAGAAAAATTCGTTGCCCAGGTCGTAATGGGCCGCGATGTTGCGGCGGGCGCCGCTTTTGCTGTTGCGGTTGACCCAGCGGTACAGTTTCTGCAGGGGCGCGGTCAGGCGGGCAAGCCCGCTGTCCATGCCGTCCATGACGTGGTCGTTGCGCAGGAGCAGCCGGGTCAGCCCGACCAGGTCATCGCAGCGCCAGCTGCCGTCCATGTAGGCCTCGCCCGCGCCGATGGAGCCGCCAAAAGCGACATCGGTATAAAAACGGGGATTCAGCACGGTGATCTCGGCGTCCGCGCGTTCCGCCGACGGATCGCCGAAACGGTGACGCGTATCGCCCTCGACCAGGTCCAGCGCGCCCGTTTCTATTTTTTCGAGCTGGCGCAGCAATCCGCGCCGCACCAGGGCCTCGCCGAAACGCGGTTTTGCCGTGCCGGAAAGGTGGGCGGTGGAAGACAATGATTTCGATTTCATCACGAACCCTCGGGCGGTGACACGGTTTTTCCAGGATGAGGGACGACGGGCACCGACTTCAGCCACAGGCGCAGCGCCTGCCAGTGGATGCCGAAAATGACCTGCAGGGTCATCAGCGGGTAAGCCAGCAAAACGCGGGCCAGCGAGCCGGCCGATATTTCGCTTCGTTCCAGGTCGAGCGTAGCGTCGAACACCTTGTCGCCCTTTTGCAGGTTTTCCATGTGCGCGGTCAGGCGCTCGCCGGGCTGATTGAAGCGCCAGTCGTAGTCCATGTCCATCGTCAGGAACGGCGAGACGTGGAACTCCTTGGGTCTCTGAAAACGGTAGTGCCCGCTCGCAGCGGACCCTTCCTGGCAGGGCATGACATAAATATGCCGTTCCTTCCAGGGCGTGTTGTTCACTTCAAGCACAATGTTCTCAACCCGTTCATCGTTCTCATCAAAACAATAGAAAAAACTGACCGGGTTAAAGGTGTAGCCGAAATAGCGCAGGTGCGTCAACAGCCGGACCGGACCCCGCGGCTTCGTGCCGGTCTCTTTTTCAACCAGTTCCCGCACACTGTCCACAAGCGGCGTGTCCGGGTCGCCCAGGTGGTCTTCCCGTCGAAAACGGGCCAGCGCCGCTCGCGACGCGGACCAGAACCAGCGCCCTTCAAACAGGGCAGGCAGTTCGTCCAGGTCGAGATACATCATGAACAGCCGGTAGCTGAACTCGTGCCGCGCCGGCGACATGCGCCGGTGCCTAAGCCGTCCGGAGTAAATTCCGCTCTTCATGACCGTTCCCGGTGCTGTCCTCTGAGAAATGCCGCAGGGCGTCGATGGCGCTCACCACGCCGTCCTCGTGAAAACCGTAACGCCAGTATGCCCCACAGAAATACGTATTGCGCTTGCCGTCGATTTCCCGGTGCCGCTTCTGGGCCGCCACCGCGCGCTCGGTGAAGACCGGGTGCTCGTACTGAATGGTCTGCAGAACCCGCCCGGGATCGATCGCGGCGCTGTTGTTCAGCGTCACGCAGTACTGCGTCGAGGCATCCAGGCTTTGCAGGATGTTCATGTTGTAGGTCAGCGTCACCAGGCCGTCCGGTCGCAGCGCGTCTCCCGGAATATTGTAATTCCACGAGGCCCAGGCGCGCCGTTGCGCGGGCATCAATGAGGTGTCGGTATGCAGGACGGCCTCGTTGCGCTGGTAAGGTATGGCGCCGAGCACTTCACGTTCCTGGGGCGTGGCGTCCGCCAGCATTTTAAGCGCCTGGTCGCTGTGGCAAGCCAGGAATACCCGGTCGAAGCGTTCCGCATCACAGCCCTCGGCCCGAATCTCCACGCCTGCCGCGTCGCGGCGGATTTCACGGACCGGAGCAGAAGTGCGGATACGGTCGCGGTGGCCGGCAACGAGTTTGTCCAGGTAACGCGCCGAGCCGCCCTTGACCACCCGCCACTGGGGATGATCGTTCACGGTCAGCAGCCCGTGGTTCTGGAAAAAACGGAAAAAGAAAGCCGCGGGCATCGCGCGCATGGTTCTCGGCGTGGCCGACCAGATCGCTGACCCCATCGGCAGGATGTAGTAATCCGTGAAATACGCGGAGTAGCCCTTGCGGCCGAGAAAGCCGCCGAGCGAAAGCGTCGTGTCCAGCGGTTCCTGCTCGAGAAACGCCGGCGCCTCGCGGTTGAAGCGCAGGATTTCCGACAGCATGCGGTAGAAGCGGGGGTTGAAGAGGTTGCGCCTTTGCGCGAAGAGTCCGTTCAGGGACGAGCCGTTGTACTCCAGGCCGGCCGCGCCGCCGCTGACGCTGAAACCCATGTCGCTCGTCTGCGTGGCAACGCCCAGTTCGTCCAGCAGGGCGATGAAATTCGGGTAGGTGCGATCGTTGTAGACGATGAAACCCGTATCCACGGCCAGTTTTCTGCCGGCGTCCTCGACCTCGACCGTGTTGGTGTGTCCGCCGATGCGGTCCGCGGACTCGAACACGGTAATTTCGTGGTCGCGCGCCAGGCGGTAAGCCGCGTAGTTGCCGGCGATGCCGGTCCCGACGATCGCAATTTTCATGATGTCACCACTTCTGGGGCACGCGCTGCACCTGCGACATATCGTAACCGGCGCGCTCGATGGCCGCCATGGCCCGCTGGTAGTCGGGCTCGGGCAGATCGGGTGTGCGCGCCATCAGCCAGACGTAATCCCGTTTTTCCCGGCCGATCACGGTGACCATGTAGTCCTCGTCCAGGTAGATGATCCGGTAATCTCCCTTGAAGGGCCAGACGAACTGCATGCCCCAGACGGCATTGCTCTCCGTATCGCGAACGAAGCCGCGCGGATTGTAAGTCTTCTGCTTGCCGTCAAAACCGCCCTTGTTGAAGGTAAACGTGGTCGCGATGCTGCCGTCGTCGTCCAGGCGGTAAGACTCGACCGCGTTGTAGGCGTCTTTCTCGACGAAGGTCGGAATGTTGGCGATCACGTACCAGTCGCCCATGAACCGTTCCAGGTCGACATATTCGACCGGCTCCATCGGGGCGGGTGTCTGGCAGCCGGCGAGCAGCAGGGCGCAGGAAGCGGCCGCCAGGGATTTGTTCAAGGTCATTTTTCTTTGCTCCAGTCAGATGGCGCGGTAACGCAGGGTGCGGCCGCCGCCGACTTCGCTCTCGAGAGCCAGCCATTCGTCGTCTTCCGAGTACCACAGATTCAGGGACAGGTCGCCGGCCTCGAGGTGGTAACGTTTCGCCGGCACGGCCTGGCCGCGCACCATGATCTCGTCCGGTTCGGGCGAAGAAACGTTCACTTCCAGGAATGAACCGTCCTGCGAGTTGAGCAGGCGGGTCTGTTCCAGGAAATCCGGGTCCCAGTAGGCGAATGTCATCACGCAGTCCGGCAGTTGCGCCGTGCCGTCCTGGCTGTCCAGCATGAAAACATCGTTCTCCAGCGACCCGTCGAGACGGTAGTTGGTGCCGTTGGAATCGGTCTGGGAACGAATGCTCTGCAGGCAGTCACCCGACCAGGTTTCCTCGTTTTCATGTGCATAGCGGAACAGCGTGACGAACAGCAGGCGGTATTCGAAGCGCGCCTCGCTGCGCAACGTGCGGTATTCACCGTTTTCAACCAGGTGATAGTTGTGAAAACCGATCTCCTTGTCGTCGAGAAATACCTGGAACTGCCAGCTGTCGCTTACTTCGCCGCCCTCGTAATTTGCCCGGGCTTCGGATGAAAGCAGCAGGGAGACCAGCAGCACGATCGCTGCGAACAGCGCGTAAATGTCCTTGACTCGGTTTGGCATTTTTCCATACCTCCGTTCAATTTCCGGCCGGAGCCGCCTGTTTCGGCGGCGCCGGGATGAAAGCACTCGTCTTTTCAATGTATTCGCGGTAGGCGGGCCGCCGCTCGTGCATGTCCTTTTCGAGCAGCGCCACGCCGGAAACCCGCAGCAGCAGGAAGGTCATCAGCAGCGGCGACAGCAGCGTCCACCAGGCCCCGGCGGACAGCGCCATCAGGTAGATCCCCCACCACAGCAGGGCTTCGCCAAAATAATTCGGGTGCCGCGTATAGCGCCACAGGCCGGTGTCGAGCACCGCGTTTTCAGATGTCCTGTCGCGCCGGAAGCGGGCCAGTTGCCAGTCACCGACGACTTCAAAGAACATGCCGGCCGCCCACAGGAGCAGACCGACCGCATCCAGCCAGCCCAGGGGCGCGGCTGATGCGGCCGCCACCGCCGGCATGGACACGAACCAGGCCAGCAGGGCCTGCAGGCCGAACACGATGTACAGGCTTTTCAGCCAGAAGCGCGGTTCGTTGTTGCGGCGGATCTCCTGGTACCTGCGATCTTCGGGCTCGCCGTGGTTGCGCACGGTGATGTAGAGCGAGAGCCGCAACGCCCAGGCGCCGACGAGCACCAGCAGCAAAAGGCTGCGGCCGCCCGACGCGCCGGCGGCGGCCCAGTAGATCAGCAGGCTGCCAAAGATCATCAGCGACCACAGGCTGTCCACGACGCTGACGTCCCGGCGGACCACGCTGTAGGCCCAGGACAGGACCGCAGCGATCGCCAGGCCGCCCAGCGAGATGAAGTAGGCGCTCCAGTCAACCATGGCTTTTCACCCGCACGGTTTCGGCCATAACCGCGGCCCGGTTCTCTTCACGCAGGCCGTCGAAACGCTCCGCCAGCCAGGTCAGCAGCGGCATGGCGACACCCCAGCCCAGGGCCAGCGCAGCGAGCGCCGGAACCTGTTCGACAAAGGTCATGGCGCCGAGCCGGGCGCCGGCGAGATAGCTCAACGGCCCGCCGATGGCGCCGAACACGGCCGCAATGACGTAGCGGCCCCGCATCCAGCGCATCGACACGTTCAGCGTGGTGGCAAACAGCAGCCACATCGTGATGATCCAGTAGGGCGCCAGGCCGGACAGCCACTCGCCGTTCGGATAAGCGATCCAGCCGCTTGCCAGCAGCAGGGAATCACCGAGCAGCCCCATCAGGGCGGCAGCGGCAAGCAGCCGCAGCTCAGCGGCCGGCACGCGCACCAGGTACAGGTGCAGGGCGACGACGGCTGCGACCACGACCGGGCCCAGTAGCGGCATGCCGTTGGCGGCGCCCAGCACGGAGGCGAACCAGCCCGCCTGGAACGCGATGAAATTCAGGATCACGGTCATGACGGCAAGCCCTCGCGGTTCACGTCCTCGACGCGTTCAAACAGGTAATGAGAAACGAACCACTCGCGGCCCTCGTTCAGGCCAAAGAGTTCCGCGCAGGCCATGAAGAAAATACGCCAGCGCTGGAACCAGCGGCCCGCCGCCTCCTGCCCGTAGGTCGAAGCCATGATCGGCATGACCTCATCGCGCTTTGCGTCCATCTCCGCCAACCAGGCGTTGGAGGTGCGCTCGTAGTGCTTTCCGCTCCAGCGCCAGCGGCGCAGCAGCTGCAGCTTTTCCTGGAAGCGCAGCGGCAGGTCGTCGCTCGGCATGATTCCGCCGGAGAAGAAGTGGCGGCTCATCCAGTCGGTCTCGCCCTTGTCCAGGAACTCATAGGGCGTGCTGCGGTGGCAGAAAATGTGCATGAAAAATCGCCCGCCCGGCTTCAGCCAGCCGTGCACGCGGGAAAAAAGTTCGCGGTAGTTGCGCATGTGTTCGAACATTTCGACCGACACGATGCGGTCATACTGACCCGGCGCGGCGAAGTCGTTCATGTCGGCCGTGACCACCGTGAGGTTGTTCAGCCCCGCGGCCGCGGCGACCGATTCGATGTAGGCACGCTGCGAGGACGAGTTCGATACCGAGGTCACGCGGCAGGCCGGGTACCGGCGGGCGATCCACAGGCTCAGGGAACCCCAGCCGCAGCCCATGTCCAGCACGTGCATGCCGTCCTCGATGCCGGCGCGTTCGCAGCTTGTGCGAAGCGCCTCGCTCTCAGCCTGCTCGAGGTTTTTCGTGGCCTGGTCCCACAGACAGCAGCTGTACTTGCGGTGGGGACCCAGGACAGCGCCGAAGAAAACGGATGGCACCTCGTAGTGCTGCTCGTTGGCGAGGTCCGGAACCGGGGCGACCGGGCCACGGTCCATCAGGTCGACAAACGCCTCGAGCCGGCGCGCCGAGGCCTCGATGTCGTGAGCCTCGATTTCATCCAGCCGCTGCCGGCACAGGCGGCGAATGCCGGCGCGAATAACCGCGTCCGGTACCCGGCCCTGCTCGGTCCACTCGAGGATGGTGGATGAAGCGGTGTTGTCGTTACTGCCCATTGCTTGCTCCGTGTTCATTCCGTGGCGCGGCCGTGTGAATAGCCGCTCCTTTCACGGTCTATTGAACAACAGACCGGGTCAAGATTGTGTGAAGGCAAAAAAACCGGGCGCCGAAACCCCTCGAGGTTAACGACGCCCGGTGCTTTCAGTGCCCGCAATGGGCACGGCTGGGTCTTTTTCAGGTCAGCCTTTCATTCCGCTTACTGCGTATCCACGCAGGGGAACGGGGCGGACAGCTGAGAGGAGGTGTAGGTCACGGGATCCTGGCCATCGAGACGTACCGTGGCCGTGCCATCGAGACAGGACGTCTTCTCGAAATCGATCTCGCCGATCTTGGTGGTTGTGACCATGTCACCTTCCATGGAACCGCCGCCTTCGTGGGCGTACAGCGCCGTGGTGGCCATCGTGCCGTCGAAGCCGCCCGGGTTGTTGCAGACATCGTCCACGTCACCCGGAATCACGTCGCAGGAGTCAAAGGTAAAGAACGTGGGATTGCCTTCCATGTCGTAGGTGTACCAGGTCCCCACAACGCGGTTCTGCGCGGGCATCGGCTGGAATACGTAGCCGGTGCCGGAGCCTTCCTGGATCATCCACATGCCGTTGTAGCGGTTGTCGACGGGCGTGCGCGTCGGCAGTTCGCCAACCGGGAACGCGACGATGCCCAGCGGCTGGTTGATGCCGTCGCCGACCGCGAATACGGTGATGTCGGCACCGGCGGGCAACTCGACCGGCAGCGGATCGATGTAGTTGACCGTGCCGTCGTTTGAAGCCACTTTCAGGTCGTACTCAGCGGCCGGAATTTCAAAGAAACCGCTGTTGATGCCGTAGGGCACGCCGGTCAGGTTGTTGACCACGTCGCCGCCGGCGGTGCGGATCGAAACCTCGGTCGCCGCCAGGTCAGCGGCAAACGGCGCGGAGTGCACGACACGGATGTTCAGGTTGCCGCTCGCCGGGGCCGTGGTGTTGTCTTCCAGCGCCCACAGCTCGAGCGGCTGGGTAACGATGTTGCCGACGGCGAACAGCGTATAGTCCTTGCCGTCTTCCAGCGTGAATTCACCCGTGATCGCCGCGCTGTCGGATCCGACCGGGAACACCTCGATGGTGTAGGTGCCTGCGTCGAACGGCAGGTAGTCCGTGAAGTCCTTGAACTTCACGCCGGGCAGGGCGACTTCGCCGTTGACCGCGATATCGACCTCGGTGGCGTCGATGCTGTCGGCAAAGGGTGCGAAATGGGCCACGGCGACGCGCGCGTCAGCCCAGGCAGACTGGGCCGCCAGCAGCAGGCCCGCCAATGTCAGAGTGGTAACAGTCTTTTGCATGATAATCTCCAGGTAATATTTGTACAGGTTCTACTGCTTGTCAGCGTGCTCCCTCAGGACCACTGCCTTCAATGTATAGTTATAGTACAAATAAATCAAGCGATTTTCGAAATGTTTGTATATTAATCGTTCGATATGTATAATTAATGTACAAAGTTTTTTCGAACAATAAGCGAAGGAAACCAAATGTCTCGCCCCATGCAGAAGATGGATCCGGAGTCTGAGAAGCTGTACACGATAGGCACCGTGTCAAAACTGACCGGCGTCGGCGCAATCACCCTGCGCGCCTGGGAGCGCCGCTACGGCCTGATCAAGCCGGTCCGCAAGGAAAGCGGGCACCGCCTGTATACGCGCCAGCACATCGACCAGATCAACCGGATCACCGCGCTGACCCAGCAGGGCATGCGCATCAGCCAGATCCGGCCGGCAATGCTGGAGACCGGCAGGCCGGAGGCCGACGAAAGCAGCGGCGAGCGGGACATCTGGCGCGAATACATCGACAGCATGATCGCGGCGATCGTGAAATTCGATGAGAACCGCCTCGAGGAGATCTACAACGAGACCCTGTCGCTCTACCCGATTACGCTGGTCACGAGACGCCTGCTGACCCCGCTGCTGGTCGAGTTGGGCAATCGCTGGGTAACCGCGACCGGAAGTATCGCGGAAGAGCATTTTTTCGCGTTCTACCTGCGCAACAAGTTCGG
>JAZBPJ010000125.1:0-10981 GCA_036351575.1 Lysobacterales bacterium
CGGTTGACGTCGGAAGCATTGAAATACATGTGCTCGTAACCGAAGGTGTAGGCCAGCCCGGCCCAGGCGCGGCCGAAACCCGGTTCGATCTTGATCGCCCGTTGAAACATCTGGCGGGCGTAGATCGTTTCTTCAAGCGTTTGCCGGGCGAAGTAGCTGAGCCCGCGCAGGAAAAAGTCGTAGGCCTTGGGCGTCACCTGCTGTGTGCCCAGCCCGGATTCGTTCAGGGTGACGCTGAGTGCCTCCGCGATCGATCGCGCGATCTCTTCCTGAATACTGAAGATATCCTCCAGGCCGCGGTCGTACTGGCGTGACCAGAGGTGGTATCCGTCCCCGGTCTTGACCAGCTGGGCGGTGATGCGCAGCCGGTCGCCGGCCTTGCGCACACTGCCTTCGAGCACGGTTCCGACCTGCAGTTTTTTGCCGATCTCTGCGACACCGGCCTCCTCGTGCCGGCGGCAGAACTGGAAGGCGGTCACGCGCGAAGCGACGCGCAGATCCGGGATTTTGCACAGGGCGTTGAGGATTTCCTCGGCGATACCTTCACAGAAATAACCCTGGTCGCCGTGTTCGCTCATGTCCTCGAATGGCAATACCGCGATGGATGGCGCGGATTCCTCGACGATTTCCGCCTGCTCGACGTCTTCCGGGTCGCGCCGAATGCCCTTTGGCGTCAACTCGTAGGCCCAGGCCAGGACCAGGGCAATGGGAAAACCGAGCACGACCAGGGCGATCAGCAGACTCAGTGACCAGCCGGGGAGCAGTAGCGCTTCGAACGTGACCTCGCCAACCTGCAGAACGACCCAGCCGACGAGGATATAGACCACCGCAACCCGGATGACCTTGCGGTCCCGGAGCCGGGTGAAAAAGCTCTTTTCAGGCTTTTCGTTCATGGCGTCACCATGCCCCAGTTTACACCAGCGGGCCGGGGTAGCCCATGTGCCAAGGGGCCCGGTCGGCGGCGTGGCGCGATCAGTCGGTCCGGGGCGGGAAAGGGCGGGTAATCGGGATGAGCCAGTGGTTCGAGTCCGGATCGATCGATCCACCCATTTCCACGGTCACCACGCGGTCAATGACCTGCAGCCCCCGGTCGGCCATCTTTGGAAAGGTGTCGATGCCGTTTCCGGGAAAGCCTCCGCGCGTGCGGTGGATGTCGAAGCGTTCGGAAAAACGGCGTGCGAAGGCTTCTTCGATACCTTTCCTGCCGTACAGGAAGCCGAGCAGCCCGCCCCAGGTGGCTGCCGGGTTGTCGGAATCCCAGCCGGCCAGCACCGCGATCTGCACGGTCTTTTTGAAATCGCCCTCGCCATACATCAGGCTGACGATGCTGGCGGCGAAGTTGATGCCCGCGGCGAAGCAGCCATTGCAGTACAGCCCCCTCGAGCTGAGATCATAGCCGTCCTGCTGCTCGACCTGGTAGCGCCGGTACACCTCATCGCGGGCCTGCTCCCAGGGCAGGCCGGCCTCGTAACGGCTTTTCACGAAGTCGTACATCGCAGCCACGTAGCCGTCTTCGGGCAACTGCTTGCGAGCCGTTTCGGCCATCCAGCGGACCTGGTCCCGGCGGCTCAGCGACGGATCGGCAACGGCGGCGAGCGCGTGCATCACCACGTAAAACTCGGCGGCCCGGGCGGCGTTACCGCGCGCGGTGGTGCGGATCGGCAGGTAGGCCATTTTCAGGGCGATATCGGGGCGGCCGGGCGCGAACAGGCCGAAGATCTCCGTGCTCAGCTGTGCATCGATCATCTCGAATTCCGGGTTGACGGCGGGATCGCTGGTGGCGGGCGGGACCAGTCCTCGAGTGCGCATCAGGTCATGGGCGCGCTGGTTGGATACCCACAGGTAGTTCTCGGACTCGCCCTTGCCGGTACGGAAAGGCGTGTTTTCGTCAGAATAGACGTGTTTCAGCCAGCCTTCGCGAATCTGTTCCCCGCTCAGGATGCTGGTTTTGTTTTCCAGCAGAAGGTGCTGGTACATGTACTCGATATCCGTGTCGTCATCGGCGCCCCAGGTGCCGGTTTCGTCCTCGAAAACCCAGTCGATGGTTGCTGAAAGTTCGCTGGGAACACCCGCGCCCCAGATGCTGGGCTGATCGGGCCCGCCCCAATCGGCGCGCGTATAAAATTCGCCATGCGGGCCTGCGCCGCCGATCTTGTCCATTTCCGTGACCAGGCCGGTCCAGTTGGCAATGCATTGCCCCAGCCAGAACCCTTGCAGGCGGTCGTGATAGTCCGAACGCGAAACGCTCACCGTGGAGGCGGTTTCGGCGGCAGGCACGCTGTCGGCGACACAGGTCGCGCAGCATACCGACAGCAGCAGTACGCAGCTTATGAGACCTTTACCGACCACTCTTCGTCTCAGGCCGGGTCAGCTCCGTCGCTGGGGTAGAGATGCACATCGCGCTGCGGGAACGGTATGGAGATGCCCTCCTGGTCGAAGCGGATCTTGATCGCGCGCAACGTATCCCAGTAGACGTTCCAGAAGTCCTCCCGGGTTGCCCAGGGCCGAACGATGAAATTGACCGAGGAATCGCCCAGTTCATGCAGCTTGATGACCGGCGGCGGATCGGAAAGGATGCGCTCGTCCGCGGCCAGTATTTCCTCGAGCACCCTTTCCACTTTCTCGACGTCGTCGGAGTAGCTGACGCCGATGACCAGGTCGACCCTGCGCGCCTTCTGTGCCGTTACGTTCTTGATCACGTCACCCCATATCTTGTTGTTGGGAATGACCAGCGTCTGGTTGTCGATGGTCAGGATGGTCGTGGAGACCAGGCTCATGCGCTTGACGAAGCCGTTCACACCGGCCACCTCGACGAAGTCGTCGACATCGAACGGCCGGTAGATCAGGATCATGCCGCCGGCCGCGAAGTTGGCCAGGGAGTCCTGCAGGGCGAAGCCGACGATGAAGCCCGCGACACCGAGGCCGGCCAGCGCCGGGCCCAGCGAAATACCCATCTGGCCGATGGCGATCAGGACACCGACGGTCATCACCACCACGCCGGACGCCTTGATCAACAGGTTTTTCTGCAGCTCGGACAGGTCTCTCTGGGTTCGGTTCAGCGATCTGTGCACCGCCGAGCGAATGAGTTTGGAGATCAGGTGAAAAACGTAGAGGATGACCAATACAACGATCATGCGAAGAAAAAAGTCGAAGCTCCTGCCGCTGAGATAGTCCTTGAACGACACCCATGCGTCCGCCAGCAATCCGCCGAGTACGTCCAGGTCCAGCAGTTCCTTGGAGACGGCGCTCTGGTGCTTGATCAGGGTCGCCCGGTAAGATGAGGAGTCGATATTCAGCGGCTGCATCGCGTCGATCAGGGTTTTCAACTGGTCGAGCCGTTGATTTTTCTCCAATTGCCTGGAGCTGATCTTGACGGCAAGCTCCGCGTTGTTCGGGTCGGCGCTTTTCTCCCGGCCCAGTTCCGATGACATGGCATCGAATAATTCCAGCAACGCGGCCAGCCGCTCGGCGCTCACGGTCAGCAAGGCGGTGACATCTGCACGCATCCGGGTGCTCTCGATGCCGATCGCTTCCCGCCTGGCCAGGATTTGCGCTGCGGCCTTCAAGGTCGCGATGTACAGTTCCTGCAGGGTGCTGACATAAGCCTGCTGTTCCAGTTTGTCGGTGCCGGAAAGATCCGCCAGGGCTGCCTCTTCATCCTTGATCGACTGCCTGAGCGCTTTCAGCCGGTCCAGCGAGTTGTGATCGGACGCGGTCAGGATGGTCTCGAGGTCCTTTTCTATTTCGGTCCGCACAGCACTGTCTGGGGGAAGGTTTTCAACACTGTCCAGGAGATCGAGGAATTGCCGGGCGGCGGTAAGGGCGAGATGATCTCTGCGAAATGCGGTGGCGCGCGGGTTCAAACTGAAACCCTGTTCGTTCAGCTCATCCAGTTGTGCAATGAGCTCCATCGTGCTCCTCAGCTGTGCCTGCTTTTCAAGCAGCGCGGCTTCTTCTTTTTCGAGCGCGGGGTCTTTCTGCTGGGCCGCCAGGGGATCGGCGCAGCAGGCCATTACCAAACAAAAAACCAGGACCAGGCCCCAGCCTGGTGTTTTTCGCCGTTGCCGGGCACTCGCGATTGAAAGTCGAACGTTGGGGTTGGATGTCATTTCACTCAGAAACATCGGGCGTGGCTCCGCGGTGTCTGTTTATCTCATGCGTACTGGAGGGCCGAACCATAACATGTCTTTTCCGGATTCTCACTCAGTGCACCCCCGCGGCCTTGAATTCGCTTAGCGAGTCCGGGTTGGGCCGTCAGGCAGCGCGGATTCCGGGCCGGTCTACTGATTCTTCACGGGCAGCGCATCCCAGCCTTCGACATCGAGGCTGTCGCGGTAAGCGTGCCAGGAAGCGTAGCCCAGCAAGGGCATGATCACCACGAAACCAACCATCGCGGTCAGGAAGCCGACGCCGGTCAGGGCGGCGATGATCGCGGCCCAGGCGAGCATCGTCCAGCGGTTGCGCAAAGTGGCATTCACGCTGGAGACCACCGCGGTGATCGCGTCGACATCGCGATTGGCGATAAAGGGAAGTGAAAAAGCCGAGGCGGCGAAGCAGATGTACGCGAAAAAGGCGCCTACTATCGATCCGACACCAAGGAACAGTGCCAGGTCAGCCAACTCGACCGCACCGTCGCTGGGAAAGAAAATGTGCACCATCGACGCCGCGCGCGCCCATACCAGGAAGATGACCAGCAGAACCAGCGCAAACACCAGGGAGTTGGCGATCGGCTTGCGCATGGCGCGCAGGGTGCTCAGCAGCGTGGGTTGCAGGCCCATGCACAGCTTGCGGCTGATCGAATACATGCCGAACGCCAGCAGCGGCGCCACGAATACGAAGCCCGAGAGCAGGCTGAGCAGCAAAACCCAGCCGCCGACCCGCCATGCAACGAAGGCCACCGTCCAGGAGAGCAGCATGCAGAACATGCCCCAGGCGATACTGAGGCCCGGGGCTGCGCGGTAGTCATTCCAGCCTTTGCGCAGCCACTCGATCACGGCGGACGGCGGCAGGTCGTTGCACGGCGCGACGAAGGGCTTGGGCTGTTCCGGTGGCTCTTGCGGGCCGGTGGTCTGGTTTTGCGACATGGTTTTTCAGCTGGCTCAGCAGGCTTTCATGGTGCGACAGGCGGCGGCAATAATGCAAATTTTGCGCATGAATGCGCACCCTGTCGTGTTCGCGGCGACCACCCGTCACGCCCGCTTTGGGGCCTTGTCAATCCATGGTGCCCGGCGATGGCGGCGGGCAGGCGCGCCCGGAACCGTCCAGGCCGGCCAGCTTGATCAATTCCAGGACCTGCTGGCCGTCGGCTCCTTCCAGCGTGGCCCGAGCCGTTTCGCAATCCCGGAACTCGATCGTCATCGTGCCCCAGGTACTGCGCTCGATGTCCAAGGGATCGAAAGGACCGAAGCGACCGCCGACCGCCCGGGTCAGGTTGAGGGTCAGTTGCTTGCCGAAAGCCGCTTCGCCCTCGTAAACGTCCAGCAGCCAGAGCCGGGACGAATCGTCACGATAACCATAGAACGAGACCAGGATGCGGTTTTCGTCGATGGCGTGCAGCACGAGACCCTGGCCCGAGGTAGCCGGGTCGTACCAGGTGCCGGTCACGCCGGAAAGCCGCGGCAGCGGCGGAGTCGCAGCCTTGCATTCGAGCCCCGCCAGGCCGGCCAGACGTTCCAGCTCAAGGGCCTGCAGGCCGTGGTCGCCTTCGAGCATCGCCGTTGCGCTGCGGCAATCCCGGAACGTGACGCGCAAGGTGCCCCAGGGAACGGTGCTGATGTCGATCGGCAGGAAACTGCCGAAATTGCCGCCGGATGAGACGTGCAGGATGATTTCGCTTTCCACGCCGAGCTCGATGGGCGCCTCGGCGGTACCGAGCAGCCACAGTTGCGTGCCGTCGTTTTCATAGCCGTAGAAGCTCACCACGGAACGGGTATTGTCGATCGGGTGCAGCACGAGGCCCTGGCCGCTGGTGGCCGGGTCGTACCAGGCACCGGTAATTGCAGCCATCCAGGGTGTCGGTTTCTCTGCAACCGCGGAAATGCGGCGCAGGGCGCGGCCGTTCACGGCGTCTTCACCGTAGAACCAGATACCCTCGCCGATATGGACGAAGTGGTCGGCGCGGGTGACGGGGTTGGCCTCACCAGTCATCAGCAGGCCCAGTTCGTCTTCGCTCCAGGCCCAGACCCGGGAATACTGCTCGCCATTCGTTTCCTCCACGTATGCATGGGGGAAATACGGGTTGGAACCGATGAATTCGAACGCCGAACCGGTCTGGTCGGTGGGGAAGTTGTAAGGCACTTCCTCCGCGGATGTCTCACCCAGGCGGAAGATGCGGTTTTCGGCCATGACCAGGGCTTCGTCGCCCAGCGCGGCCATCGAGACCACTTCGGGATCGCCGTTCGCGTCGCCAAGGTCATAGCTGCTGGCATTATGACCGTCCAGCCGCATGATGGATGTCGGGCCGCCAAACGGATCCATGACGGTCGAAGTATCGGTCCCGGCCATGTACCAGTAGCCGCGGGATTTGAGCGCCGGATCGTCCTGGTCCAGATCGGCAACCCAGGTATCGAAAGAGGCAACTTCCGTTACCGTATGTCCATCCGTTTTGAAGAACGCGCGGGTCTCGTCGGGTTTTTGTGCGACGAACAGCCAGTCATCGTCGAGCATCAGGAAATGCTCCGGGCCGGAATCCCCTGCACCGGCAACGATGTCTGCGAGCAGCGAGTAATCGCTTCCATCGAACAGCCGGGGTTCTTCACCATGCGCCTGGTCGCTGCCGATGAACAGCAGGGTATTGTAGAAAGACCCCGCCAGAACCGCTTTTTTGCCTTCATGCGGAGCAAAAACAGGTTCCGACCGGTAGTCCCGCCCATCGGTCGAGAAGAAATACGGCTCACCACTGGCGGATTCAACGGTGAAATAAAGGCGGCCATTCATCTGGCCACGGCCGGTGACGACGCCGCCCCGGGGCCAGTCTTCATCGTCCACCACCGTTTCCACGGAAATGCCGTCCGTGCGCCAGTATCCGTTGCTGCTGCTTGCTCCTTCGAAGTAGGCCCAGCCATTGAACGGCGGTCCGGGCCACGCCGGGGCCGGCCAGGATTTTCCGTACTTTTCCTTGCTGGGCGCAGTATTGATATCGGCCAGCATGACGCGGTCGCCCGATTCATCGAAGCGGTACAGGCGGCATCCGTTGCCGGCCGTGTGCAGGTTGCCCAGCACGTGACCGTTGATCTCGAATACGCCCCAGCAGTCCTCGGCCTCGGCCGAGTTGCCGGTAAACCTCGCCACGATCTCGGTTTGCTGGTCCCGTACGACCGGATCGGGGACCTGGGCCTCGGCGATCAGCGCTTCCACGTTGACGCGCACCTCGGGCAGCATCGGGTAGAACGTGTCGCCCGGGCAGGCCGTGACGGTGCAGCCGGTCGTTGAGGAATTGCCGTCGCGGTGGCCCGAAATGGTGCCGAGATCCAGCTGCGTGCCCTCGTGCCACGTCATTGCTGCCGGATCCAGGCCTTCGCGGGAAGCCAGCCAGGCCAGCAGGCCTTCCAGGCCGTTCAGCGCTGCGCGGGTCGGTGCGACGTCGGTGAAATTGCCGAGCAGGGAAATGCCCTGGGTGCCGCCGTTCTGGCAGGTGAAATGCGCGCCCAGCACGTTGTCGCCGCCGGCGCGGCCCACGTATACGGTGCCGTTCGGATCGACCAGGAAGTTGTAGCCGATGTCCGCCCAGCCGCGGGTCTGCACGTGGTAGGACCAGATGGCGCGGACCTCGGCGGCCCAGTCCTGGGCGGCGTTGGAAGTGGCCGTGTGGTGCACGATCAGGTGCGTGACATCGGTGTAGGAGGGGTTCGGGTTGCTCGCGGAGTTTTCGCCATCCGGGCAGCCCCATTCCGTGCGGCTCAGCATGGCCGGCCGGTCCGTCACGACGGACTCCGGGCCCCGGGCCGGCGAAACGCCGGCGTGGATGAACGAGAAGACCAGTGATTCGAGCCTGGGAGACTTCGAGTCGGCCTCGGTGCGGGCCAATCCCGCGGAGTACTGGACGTATCGATAGCCTTTGAAAACGCTGATCAGGCGGCTGTAGCGCGTATTCGTCGCGCGGTCCGTCATGTGCTCGTCCGCCACGACCTCGATCCAGTCCGACCAGGCGACGCCGTCCAGCGAGGTCCGGGCCGCCAGCCCCAGCGCGCCTTCCCCGGACCACGCGATACCCAGGTGCGTCGCCGAGCGCGGCGCTTCTATGGCGGCGGAGGCGGCAAAACCGTCCGGCGCGCCTGTTTCAAGCACCAGTGCCCCGGCGTCGATGGAAACATTCCGGGTCAACACGAAAGCGGCCGGGGCATCCAGGTCAGCGGCAAGTGGCCGGTTGCTCATGGCGGTTGCTGCAAGCGTCCCCGCAGCCGGAATTGCGATCAGCAGCAACAGCACGACTGCAGGGACCACGCCGGCGGGTTTAAAGCAAACGCGCATTCCCGGGAATACGGTCATCGGTCACTCAGCTGCGTCGCCGGATTTGCAGGACACGGACGAGTCCCACCAGGCTGATCATCAGCCAGGTAATCTCGATGATGAAAGCGGACAGGTTGAAATCGAACCAGAGCGAATAGAGGACCAGCAAAGCGCCGGTTCCATTGGCGACAAGGTAGCGGATGCCGGTTGCCGAAGCGCGCCCGATCTGCACCAGGAAGTAGGAAATCAGGATCAGGGCTACGCCGAAATTACCCAGGAAATCATGTAGTTGGTAGCTCATGCCGTCTGTTGTCGGGAGGATCCGAGGCCCGCGTGGCCCGAAATCAATCGCCGGTTTTTTCCATCCGGCCCACCGCGCAGCTCACGAAGGACTTGGCCTTCGCCGTGGCCGACCTGATGCCCTCGACCGACCCGGTTTCCGGGTAGCCCAGCGAAGCGAGACGTTCGATCACGTTCTCGCGCGTATCCTCGTCGCCATCGACAGTCACCCGCCCGGATTCGACATCCACCGTCACGGAGTCGATGCCGTCCAGTTTTTCCAGGCGGGTCCGGATGGTATTGGCGCAGCCGCCGCACTTGATGTTTTCTACCGAGACTTCGTAATTCATGGGTTTTCTCCGCTTGCCTGCCTGTGCCGGGTTGTATTTTTGGCACGTGATTCATTCTAAGTATATCTGGCATGACCGAATTGTCTTCAAGGCGGACGGCATGCAAGGCGTCGATGCTTCAGCCAGCTTGCAGAACGGCGGGCTCACCGGCGGATACCCCGTAACGGTCCGGATAGCTGTATTTTGCCCAGACCAGGTATAAAGCCATGCAGATATTCACCGCGTAGTTGAAATAGAGGGGGTAATGCGCGGTTCCGGCCTGCCAGTCACCCGCCAGTATGTAGACAAAGGTCAGCAACTCCCCCACCAGCCACAGCCAGAGAAACAGCTCGCTCAGGTCGTTCGCGCTCTTGCTGCGGAACGTCTTGATGACCTGCGGCAGGCCGCAGATGGCAAAGATGATATTGCCGGTCCAACCAATCGTTTCGATCAACATCTCCGTCACTCTTTTCAGTCGGGTTATCCGGGGCTTCCCGGCTCCGAAAATGCGCGGATTTTACTCCAATCAGCGGCTGATGGAAGCTGTTCTGGCGAGTATCAAACCCCTAGGGCCGATCCTCTTCAAGCGACAGCAGTGAAGCCTTGCGCACCGCCTCGAATTCATCGCCCGGGTACCACGCCGGCGCCTGGTCGGCGTTGGCCACGTCCAGCGCCACGCGGAACGCCAGGCGGGCGTCTTCCGCGAGCCCCTCGAGATTCCAGCTCTCTTCGACCTCGTCGCCGGGGGTGTGGTACTTGAACCGGATCCAGTCGGCGTATTGCTTCTCGCCCCAGCCGGGCTCGCGGCCGATGAAATCGACACCCGATTTGAACCAGGTGGCCGGTACGCCCGCCCGCGCGAAGGCGATCTGATCGGAGCGGTAGAACCAGCCTGCTTTCACGTCCTGTTCACCGCGAACGCTGCGACCCTGTGCGGCGGCGGCCTCGGCGATCCGGTCGTCGAGTTCGGATTTGCCCAGACCGTAAACGATGACATCCCGGGTGCGGCCCCAGACGTTGCCCAGTTCGAAGTTGATATTGGCCGCGATCCGGCCCGGCTGCACCACGCCGCTGCGGACGAAGTAGCTGGAGCCCAGTATGCCCTGTTCCTCGACGGCCGGATAAAGAACCAGGATGCTGCGTCGGGGGCGTTTCGGCAGCGCTGCGATCGCGCCGGCCACGGCCAGCGTCTGCGCAATGGCCACGCCGTTGTCGAGCGCGCCGTTGTAGATCGCATCCCCGCTTTCATCCGGCTCGCCGACGCCGAAATGATCGTGGTGCGCAGAAAGCACTATGAATTCTTTTTTCAGCTCGGTATCACGGCCTTCCAGCACGCCGGCCACGTTGGCCGTTGCCGTGCGGTTGACTTCAACGCCCAGGTCGATGGACGTGGTCACGCCCAGGGCCACCGGTTCAAAGTCCGGTGAGCGCGCGGCCTCGATCAGCCTGTCCAGGTCGTGTCCGCCGAGCGCGGCCAGTGCTTTGGAAGAATTCCATGAGAGCCAGCCGTTGAACCGGGTTCGCGGTTCGTCACCGGCCAACAGTTCGAACTGCTCGCCAATGTTGGAAGCACGAACGACCTGCCAGGGATAGCCCGCAGATTCGCTGCTGTGAATGATCAGGGCACCCGCGGCGCCCTGGCGCGCGGCACTGGCGTACTTGTAATCCCATCGACCGTAGGACAGCTTGCGTTCTCCGCCGAAAAGCGCCGGGTCCCAGTCCGGGTCGTCGTTCAGCATCAGCAGCACCTTCCCCTCCAGGTTCTGTCCCTTGTAGTCGTCCCAGTTTTCTTCGGGCGCCTGGATGCCGTAGCCGACGAAGACCACCTCGGTTTGCGGCACGATGATGCGTTCCTCCTGGAGGCCCGCCATCACCACGTACTCGTCCGCGAAGCGGAAAGACGCCTCGGCTCCGTCCGGCCCGGC
>JAZBPJ010000126.1:0-9655 GCA_036351575.1 Lysobacterales bacterium
GCGGCATTGCTGGATCAGGCTTGCGCCCATTGTCCAATATTCCCCACTGCTGCCTCCCGTAGGAGTCTGGGCCGTGTCTCAGTCCCAGTGTGGCTGATCATCCTCTCAAACCAGCTACGGATCGTCGCCTTGGTAGGCCTTTACCCTACCAACTAGCTAATCCGACATAGGCTTATCTCAAAGCGCGAGCTTACAAGTAGTGGCCCGCTTTCCTCCGTGGAGCACATGCGGTATTAATCCGGATTTCTCCGGGCTATCCCCCACTTTGAGGCAAATTCCTATGCATTACTCACCCGTCCGCCACTCGACAGCGACAAAGTCATCCCGAAGGAATCCTAGCGTCCTGTTTCCGTTCGACTTGCATGTGTTAAGCATGCCGCCAGCGTTCAATCTGAGCCAGGATCAAACTCTTCAGTTTAAAGTTTTTGAAATCAGACCGAAGTCTTCATTCGAGTACTTTTAGCTGAAAGCTGTTCCCTGCTCCTGATTACTATCAGGGCATGGTCGCTTTCGTTAATTGCAAATTCACTAACGCGAGCGCCCACACAAGTTACCTGTATCTTGTTAAATAACGCGCTTGAAGCGCAAGGCCGCATTTCCGTGGAAACTGCGACCGGGAGCATTTCGCTTCCCGTTAATCCCGCACAGCAAAACCGTACCGGCTTAAACCCTTTCGGTTCTCGCCGCTCCGGTGGACTCAATCATGAATCTCACCCAGTGCTGGGCGGGCCGCCCATTTTACACGACTCGGAATTTTCCGGTCAATGTATTTGAGAAAAAAATTTTAAAATAGTTTCCTCGGGCGTGTCTCGAGCCTATGGAACAAGCGCGAGAGGCGTGCATTATAGGCTTCGCAAATCCTGCGTCAACCCCTGGTGTGAAATAAAACTGAAAAAAATCGGTTCGGGCGGATTGTTATGCCTCGATGACCTTCTTTTCAGACTCCAGCCGCTCTCTCAGAGCATCCAGCCTGAGGTCGCCGCACGCGCCGGGCGAAACCCGGCGGGACAGGCTTTCCGCGGCATCCGGCGCCTCGATTTCGTCCAGTTTTTTCTTTGCCTCGAGGTATGCCTGCCTGAAGGGAGTGCCTGCAGCAGCGTGGTCCAGGGCGATGTCGGTCGCGTACATGTCCGCCGAAATGGCTTCGCGCATTCGTGCTTCGTTGAATTGAACGCCATCCAGCAAAGCCGGCACGATAGCCAGCGCCTGCAGCGAGGCTTCCATCCCGCGCACCAGGGGCGCCTTCGTCAACTGGAGGTCCCGCTGGTACCCGGACGGCAACGAAAGCACGGATTGAATTTCCAGGATCGCAGCCTCGGGGGTTGCCGTCCTCGCCCTGAGCAACTCGACGACGTCCGGGTTGAACTTGTTCGGCATGATCGACGAACCGGTCGTGTATTGCGGGGGCAGGGTCACGAAGCCGAACTCGCGGGTCGTGAACAGGCTCAGGTCCCATGCCAGGCGCCGCACATCCTGCATCGCGTGCCAGGCGGCCTGCAGCGCCATGATCTCGAACTTGCCGCGGCTGTTCTGGGCATACATGGGATTGATCTGCAGACGCTTGAAACCCAGTTCCTTCGCTACACCCTCGCGATCCAGCGGCAGGTTCACGCCGTAACCCGCGGCGGTCCCCAGCGGGCTGCTGTCGATCACGCGCCGGATACTGCCGGCGAAAACCAGGTCATCGATAAATGCCTCGGCAAAAGAGGCCATCCACAAGCCGCTGCTGGAAGGCACCGCGCGCTGCAGGTGCGTGTAGCCGGGCATGGGCAGGTCCGGGCTGGAATCCGCCCGGTCGAGGGCGGCCGTCGCGATCGCCCCATTCAGCCCGGCCAGGCGCTGAAGGCGGTCCTTGAGATAGAGACGCGTTGCGACCGCCACCTGGTCGTTTCTGCTGCGGCCTGTATGCACCCGCTCACCGGCCGGTCCGGCCCTGTCGGTGAGAAACATTTCGATGGCCGAGTGGCCATCCTCGTAACGTTCGTCCAGGACAAATTCACCCGACCTGAACAGGTCCGAGAGTTCATCGAGCAAGGCGCAGAGTTTACCGGCTTCATTCTTTTCCACGATCCCGATGCGCTGCAGCCCCCTGACGTGAGCCGCCGTGGCCTGAATGTCGAACTCGAACAGAACGCGGTCGAGCACGACGTCCTCGCCAGAAGTGAAATCCGCGATCGCCCGGTCGATGTCCGCACCGCCTTCCTGCCATACGAATTTTTTCATTTCACGATCTCTCCCGGTAGTCGATTCCGGCCAACGGCTCCAGTCCAAAAGCCAGGTTCAGGTTCTGCAGGGCCTGCGTCGCGGCACCCTTGAGCAGGTTATCCAGCACGCAAACCAGCGAGACCCGGCGCCTGTCCGCCTCGCTGACTGCAAAGCCGCCGATAACGACCCGGTGCGTGTTTCGCGCATCCCGGACTTCCGGTATGGGTTCCTGCACTTCAATCAGCGGCGCCTTCGAGTAATGTGCCCGGTAGTGTTTCAGCAACTCCCCTGCCCGGGCCTCGGAATCGAGTTCCAGCGCCACGCTGAGACTGATCCCTCGAAAGAACGGCGCGACGTGCGGCAGGAACCGGATTTCACGCCCGAGATGCCTTGAAACCTCGCGTTCATGAATGTGATCGACCAGCGTGTAGGGCAGCAGGTTGTCCCGCAGGACCTCGGGATCGTTTTTGCGCGAAGCCTTCTTGCCCGCCCCGCTGTAACCGGAAACGCCGAACACCACCGGCGCTGCCGCCAGGCGATCAAGCAGCGGCGCCACAGCCAGCTGTGCCCCGGTTGCATAGCACCCCGGATTCGAGATGCGCCTGGCGCCGGCAACCCGGTCGCCGAAACGCTCCGGCTGGCCGTATACCCAGGACGGGTCAAAGCGGTAGTCCGCCCCCAGGTCGACCACCACCATGCCGGGCTGATCCCGGTCGATGGCCTCGACGTACGCGCCGGCCGCGCCGTTGGGCAGAGCGAGAACACAGGCGTCAGCCGCAGTCTGCGCCACTTCTGCCGGACCGATCTCGTCGAAGCGCAGAAGGCAACCGTCCATCCCGGGCACGACGTCCCTTACCGCGCGTCCTTTTGCGCTGGCCGAACTTACCGCGACCAACTCGAATTCAGGGTGGCGCTGCAGCAGCGGCAACAGTTCCGCCCCGGTGTAGCCGCGCGCACCGATGACCATGACGCTAGGCATCTTCGTTCTCCACCCAACTTTCGAGCCGCGCCAGGCAATCGTCCCGGCATCGTTTCAATTGGTCGAAATCTTCGATTCCCACGGAAAAAGCGACCCAGTGGTCCACCGTGAACGCTGCATCCGCCTGATCGAAATACCAGGGCGTCACCGGATTGCGCGTGCGTGACCGCCAATAGAGCTGCGGACAACGATGAAGCAGCGACTGCCAGACGGCTGCACCGAGCCCCGCGCCCTGGGCCTCGGGCGTGACCGCGAACTTGTCAAGGTACGGCAAGCCGTTGACCCCCTTCAGAACGACCGCCATCGCGCCAAAGGACTCGCTGGCCAGAACGCATTCGATGGCCAGGTCATCGAAGTAGTCGTCCCGAAGTTCTCGCCCGAAGCTCTCCTCGAGCAACGCCTTCGCGCGCACCTTGAGTTCGGCTGTAAATTCATCGCTCTCGATTATTTTTTCACCCTTGCGGATCAGCGTTCCGGCGCCGCGGTGCGTGAACAGTTCCCTGGCCAGGCTGCCCACGGATGTAATGGAAACGGACGCGCTGTCCGGAAGGCCTGAGAGCAGCTGGCTGATCTGCTCCAGCTTGAGCTGCATTCCCGAATGCACCCACTCCTGCCCAATCAGCCAGTCATAATCCGTCCGCAGGCTGATGGCTGAAATAATGCGGCCGTTCTCGTCCAGGAGCCCGCCGGTACCCGTCAGGAAGATGATCTTGTGCGGCTCGACCTTCCAGATCAACTCACGCGCGGCGATGTCGGCGTTAATGTTCATCACCTGTCCTGTCGGGCTTTCACCAAGACATGCGACAACCGGCAAAACACCCCTTTGCACGGCTTCGCGCACGGCTTCGAGGTCGATCCGGCTTATTTCGCCGACCAGGCCCAGTTCCTCGCGATCAAGAAAGTCGCACACAAATACACCGTGCTGGATACCGGTCGCGCGAACTCCCTGGTCTTCCAATGCCGTCACCAGTCGGCGATTGGCCCGGTAGATGACGGGCCGCGCCACCTCCATGACCTCCGGCGTGGTCACGCGCAGGCCGCGGCGTTTTTCTGTGACAATACCGGCCTGGTCGAGCGCCACGTCCAGCTGGGGACCGGCGCCGTGCAGAATAATCGGCATGAGACCGAGGTTGGCCAGGAATGCCAGCGCGGACGCCAGGGGCTTGAGCTGCTCTTCGAGCACCGCGCCTCCCACCTTGATGACCGCAAACTGCAGATCGTCCTGGCTGTATTGCCTCAGGTAGTACCGGGCCTCCCGGCTGGTGCCGAGCTGGCTCAGCACCTGGTTTACCACGCTTCTGATTTCAGCCATCCTGCATCACCACCCGACCGTAACATGCAAGCGCCCGCTGCAATTGCCCAACGTCAACCCATTCGTCCGCGGCATGTGCCTGGGCAATATCACCGGGACCCAGCACGAGGGCGGGCAAACCGGCCCGCGAAAACAGGGAGGCCTCGGTCCAGAAATCGACATCCGGCCCCTGCTCCAGCCCGTTACGCTCGCAGAATGCGCGCGCTGCAAGATCGTCCCGGCCCGCAGCGGGCAGCGGTTCGCCCTTGAACGGCACCTCCCAGTTCACATTAGCGCCTCCGGGAACGCAGCTTTTTATCTCGTCGAGAAACGCATCGTTCGATTCACCGGGGCGCAGACGCGCGCTCCAGTGAATGAACGCGCCGGCCGCGATCACGTTGCTCTTGCTGCCGCCGTCCACAATGCCGATGTTCATGCAGCTGCCCGGATCGTCGGTCGCTGTTTTTTTCGATTCGGCAACGGCCAGGGCCGCGGAGGCCCAGCGCACGGCCTGGTGATTGGCATTATCGGCCAGCGCGCGCGACTCGGAAGAGTGCCCCGGCCGGCCGCTGAAACGCGTTTTGACTGACAGGAAGCCCCGGTGCCCGAGCACCGCCTTGCAGGCCGTCGGCTCGGCAACGATGACCTGCTCGAAAGATCGACACTGACCACTTTCCAGAAAGTTTTCCACGCAGCAGCCCCCGGCGCCCTCCTCGTCCGAAGTAAACAGCAGCGCCAGGTTCTTCGGGCCATCCTCGGCAATAGCCAGAAGGGCGGCCGCAGCGCCCTTGATATCGCAGGCGCCCAGCCCGTGGGCCCGGCTGTTCTCAACCGTCAGCGCGAAAGGATCCCGCGTCCAGCCCTCGGCGACCGGCACGGTGTCCAGGTGAACGTTGAAAAGCACCGCGGGTTTACCCCGAACGGCAAACCAGCTGACGTGGCCATCCCCATGATCTTCGATCCGGACATTGAAATCCTCGCCGACGACGGCCGAGCAATAGCTGAACAGGTCAGAGTCCCCGCTGATCGTGCGCGGCGGATTCTGGCTGTCGCAGGCAACCAGGCGTTCGAGGTGCCCGATCAGCGCCTCGAAATTCATCCCTTGCCGCTCCGCACCCGGCCGGCAAGCGTCGTGCTCTGGCCGATCAGCTTGATGAAGCCGACGGCTTCCTCGGGCGTCCAGTCCGCGCTCTGGGCGTAGACCGCATCCGGGTTCTTGATCTGGTTCGGCGTTTCGACCGCGACCGCGGCAACCGTTCCGCCCTCGGTGCGGATCGTGACCTCGCCCGTGACGAACTGCTGCGAGCTCTCCAGGTAGGCTTCCAGGTCGAACTTGTGGGGCTCGTAAAAGAAACCGCTGTAGACGAGTTCGGCCCAGCGATCGCTGACCTGCTGGCGGAACTGGTTCTGGAAGCGCGTGTTCACCGCGTCTTCCAGCGCCCGGTGCGCCGCCATCAGCCCGTCGATACCCGGGCACTCGAAGGCAATGCGGCCCTTGAGCCCGATCGTGACGTCGCCCGTGTAAATGTGCCGGCCGACGCCGTACGCACCCAGCTTGCTGTTCAGGGTTTTCAGGATTTCCGGCCCCGGAATGACCTCACCATCGAGACTGACGGCCTCGCCCTGCTCGAAACCGATCCTGAACTCCAGTGCAGCGGCGGGCCAGTCCTGTCGGCTTGCCGTGCGGGTCCAGGCATCGTCGGCAGGCGCCAGGAACTCGTCGATCTCGCTGCCGGAAATCGTGGTTCCCAGCAGATTGGCGTTGATCGAGTAACGGCTGGCCGATTCTTCAACCGGTATGCCGGCTTTAGCCATCACGTCGAGTTCGTAGTCCCGAACAGCCTGCACGCGGGACTGCAAATCACGGATCGGCGCGTGGATTTCGTATTCGCCGAGGCTGCGTACGGTCTGGTCGAAACGCAGCTGGTCGTTACCCATGCCGGTGCAACCGTGGCCGAAGTGCCTGGTTTCCAGCGAGTCGCAAAGCTCCAGGCAGCGCTTGACGATCAGGTAGCGGTCGCTGCACAGCAGGGGATATTCGCCCAGCATGCGCGCATGGCTCCAGAGCAGCGGCACCACGAACTCGTCCCAGATCTCGCCGGATGCGTCGATCTCGTGATGTTCCGCTGCCCCAAGATCGAGCGCCCGGTCACGGATGTATTTTCGCTCTTCGTCATCCACTCCGCCGGTGTCGATGAATGCGGTATGCACATCGAAACCCTTCTCAACCAGGTCGAGCACACAATAGCTGGTGTCCAGCCCGCCGGAAAATGCCAATACGATTTTTTCTTTCATTTCATTGAACTCATATCTTCAGTTTTTCGGGTAAACCGGGGGCAGAGTAAAAATGGGTATTTGGTCTGATCCCGTTTCACCGAAACGGATTTTTACTCCGACCCCATTTCAAAACTGTTTCGGCGCCGAGCCGAGCAGGCGCATCATGATGGCCTTTTGCACATGCAGCCGGTTCTCCGCCTCGTCGATGGCCACGCAGTAATCGGCATCCATCACCGCGTCGGTGGCTTTGACGTTGCGGCGCAGCGGCAGGCAGTGGCTGAAAAGTCCATGCTGCGTGAGGGCCATCTTTTCCTCGTCCACGATGAAGTGGCGGTATTTTTTGCGCAGCTCCCATTCTTCCTCGGGCCGGCCGTAATACGGCAGAGCCCCCCAGCTCTTGGCATAGACGACCTCGGCCCCGGTATACGCCTCCTCGATGTCGTGGGTCATCCTGAACGACCCGCCCTGCTCCGACGCAAAGCGCTGCGCGGCGTCTTCGAACTGCGCGTCGAGGCGGTAGGCCTCCTCGGGACACAGCAGGGTCACGTCCATGCCGAACTTGCTGGCGATCAGCAGCGCGGAATTCGCGACCGCCGTGTTCAGGGGGCGCGGGTGCCAGGTCCAGGTCAACAGGAATTTCTTCTTGCGCACTTCACCGAGCCGCTCCTTCAGCGTCAGCATCAGGGCCATTTCCTGGCAGGGATGAACGATGGTTTCCATGTTGATCACGGGCACCGAGGAGTGCGCCGCCAGGGCCCTGATCACCCGGTCTTCGCGGTCCGCCGACCAGTCCCGGAACTTTGGAAAAGCGCGGATGCCGATCAGGTCGCAGTAGCGGGAGAGGACGCCGGCGACCTCGGCGATATGCTCCTCGGCCTCACCCTCCATGATCGCACCCGGCTCGAATTCCACGCCCCAGGCGTCTTTTCCGGGCTGCAGGACGATCGCGATACCGCCCAGCTGCTGCATGCCCAGGTCGAACGAGGTGCGCGTGCGCATCGACGGGTTCAGAAAAAGCAGGGCGATGGACTTGCCTTTCAAAGCGTTGCGTATCGGCTCCTCTTTCAACTCGGCCGCGACTTTCAGGATGTCTTCCAACTCCTCCCGCGACCAGTCGGTGGTGCTCAAAAAATGGCGCATATTCCGTTCTCCAAAGCAAAAGACCCAGCCTGTGGCCGGGTCTTTGATCTGCTGACTATTCGTTTTTCAACCTACATGGCAACCCAGCCCGAAAACATAATTCGGCATCGGCGAAGGCGGCGAAAACCCATGTCAGGCTTTATTTCAGGCATGCACGGCATTTAACGGGATTTCCGGGGGCAATGCAACCGCTTTGATGTTGGCCAGCCCGGGCGAACCCGTACACGAAGTCACTTGCCCTTGCGCGGAATGTAGAGATCGGTCACGGTTCCCTCGAAAACTTCCGCCGCCATCGCCACGGTTTCGGAAAGCGTCGGGTGCGGATGCACGGTCAGGCCGATGTCCTCCGCTTCGGCGCCCATTTCGATCGCCAGGGCGCACTCTGCGATCAGGTCGCCCGCTTGCGGCCCGACGATTCCGGCGCCGATGATCCGCTTTGAAGCACTGTCGAAAAGCAGCTTGGTGAAACCCTCGGTCCGCCCGTTGCCGAGCGCACGGCCGCTGGCCGCCCAGGGAAACTTTCCGACACCGTAATCGACGTTCTCAGCCCTGGCCTGCTCCTCGGTCATGCCGACCCAGGCGATTTCCGGGTCGGTATATGCCACGGATGGAATGACCCGCGCGTCGAACGCGCTCTTTTCGCCCGCGCAGACTTCCGCCGCGACCTTGCCTTCGTGCGTGGCCTTGTGGGCCAGCATCGGCTGACCCACGACATCACCGATCGCGAAGATATTCGGCACGCTGGTCCGCATCTGCTCGTCGACCTGAATGAATCCGCGGTCATCCACGTCGACACCGACGGCCGCCGCGTTGATGCGGTTTCCGTTGGGAGTACGGCCCACGGCCACCAGCACGCGGTCGAAGCGTTCCGTTCCTTCGTGCTTGCCCTCGAAATTCGCTACCAGCGCATCGTCATCCGCGCTGATCCCGGTCACGCGTGTCTCCAGGTGAATGGCCTGGTAGCGCTTTTTGATCCGCCGGGCCAGCGGCTTGACCAGGTCGGCGTCCGTGCCCGGCATCAGCCCGGGCGTGAGTTCCACCACCGTGACTTCGCTGCCGAGCGCGTCGTAAATACAGGCCATTTCGAGACCGATGATGCCCCCTCCGACGACCAGCAGGCGACCCGGCACGTCCCGGATTTCCAACGCCGCCGTCGAGTCCATCAGCCGCGGATCGCCCCAGGGCATATTCGGCAGCTCGATGGAGCGGGAACCCACCGCGATGATCGCGTTGGTAAAACTGACGCTCCTGGAACCATCCCCGGTGGTTACTTCCAGCTCGTTGACGCCAGTGAAAGCGGCTGTACCCTGGATGACCTCCACTCCCCGTTGCCGTGCCATTCCCGCCAGGCCGCCGGTCAGTTTTTCGACCACACCTTCCTTGTGGGCGCGAAGGCTGTCGATATCGATTTCCGGATCGCCGAATTTCACACCGTGCGCCGCCATCGCGGCCGCCTCGTCAATCACCGCTGCCGTGTGCAGCAGCGCCTTGGACGGGATACAGCCGACGTTGAGACAAACGCCGCCAAGCGCGGGGTAACGCTCAACCAGGGCGGTCTTCAACCCGAGGTCGGCGGCACGAAACGCCGCCGTGTAGCCGCCCGGGCCGGCGCCGATAACGATGACATCGAATTCATGACTGCTGCTATCGTTCATCCTGGCTGCTCCTGTTGCCCCCTCGGTTTACAGCGTCAGGCGCCGCAGGTCTTCCAGGCGGCTGGCAAGGAAGCGCGTGAATCGCGCCGCCGCCGCGCCATCGATGAC
>JAZBPJ010000127.1:0-9752 GCA_036351575.1 Lysobacterales bacterium
CTGCTGACGCATCAGACGGGAAAACTCGGTTTCAAGCGCCGTGCGGTCAGTGCGCTGTTTCGTGAACAGGACTTTGACGTGGTGCACTTCCATAACATCAGCCTGGTGGGCGGCCTGGAAGCCATTGAACTCGCACCCGACGCGGTAAAACTGCTGACGCTGCATGATTACTGGCTGGTCTGCCCCACGCACGTGATGTTTCGCCATGGCGAATCGGCCTGCACCGCCCCGCAGTGCCTGCGCTGTCAAATGCGTCACGGCCGGCCGCCGCAGTTCTGGCGCGCAACGGGTCGAATCCGTCGCGCCGTCCGGCAGCTCGACCGCGTGCTGGCCGGCAGCCGGTTTGCGGTGGACCTGCACCGCGAGCGCGGACTGCATCTGCCGGCCGAGGTTCTGCACCTGTTCAGCCCGCAGGTACAAGCGGATCCCGCGGCCGCAAACCCGGATGGACGGCCGTATTACCTGTTCGTCGGCAGGCTGGTGAAACTCAAGGGCATCCAGGACCTGCTGCCGTATTTTCAGGCGCACCCGGAGGTGGACCTGCTGATTGTTGGTGAGGGAGATTACGAGGCAACGCTGCGTAAACTGGCCGGTGATGCAGCGAACATCCGGTTTCTGGGCCACCGGGACGGGGCACGGCTGCATGCGCTCTACCGCGATGCGGTCGCGACGGCGCTGCCCTCGCTGACCTACGAGATCTCACCCATGGTGATCGCCGAGTCCTGGAGCCAGGGCACCCCGGTGGTTGTGCGCAACATCGGTGCGCTGGGCGAAATCGTGGCCGGCAGCGGAGGGCTGTGTTTCAACGACAGCGCCCAGATGCACAAACAGCTGGATCTTCTCGCGGCAGACGCTGCTGAACGTGACCGGCTCGGTCGGCTCGGTTACAGCGCATGGGAGCGGGACTGGTCGCCGAAAAACCATATCGAGCGTTACCTGGACCTCGTCGGGTCGCTGCATCGACAACGGCATGGCTGAGCAAAGCTTGACGGTGCTGACCTACCACGCCCTGGACGGGCGCGGTGACGTCATTTCCACGGCGCCGGAACTGTTTGAAGCGCAGCTGCAGCGGCTCGCGGCGAGCGGAATCAACAGCATCAGCCTGCGCACGGCCTGGGAACGGCTCGAGCAGGACGGCTGTTTTCCCGAATCATCTGTCGTACTGACCTTTGACGACAGCTACCTCAGCGTTTTTGAAAACGCGCTTCCCGCCCTGCGCCAACACGGTTTCCAGGCCACCGTTTTCGTTCCCACGGCCTTCGTGGGACGAAATGCAAAAGAAGCGCTCGACCTCAACGAACACCTGGATCGAGACATGATGGGTTGGGGCCAACTGGAGGAACTCGCCGGCGGCGGTATCGAAATCGCCGCGCATACCCGGTCGCATCCCGACCTGACCCAACTCGATGACCGGGAACTCGAGGACGAACTGGCAGGCTGCCTGCTCGAAATCGAAAGCCGCATTCACCGCCCGGTCGTTTCGTTCGCCTATCCCTACGGCTACCACGACCGGCGGGTGAAGCACGCGGTGGGCCGCCATTTCCGTTACGCCTGCACCACGGTGCTGGGGCACAACGGGCCGAACACCGATCCCCTCACGATTCGCCGTATCGATGCGTTCTACCTGAAGCGCGACGCGATGCTGCTGCGCGCGGTGAGGGGTGATCTCGGGGGCTGGTGCGCAGCGCGCCAGGTACTCCGCGATACGAGAGAACGGTTCAGCCGGCGATCGCGCTGACGTAATCGGCAAGTTTCGTCACCGATTCCGAGGCGCCCCGCTCTTTCTGGACCAGGTAGATTCCCACTTTCCCCAGGCGCGGAAAACGTTCCGAGAACGGCAGGATGCGCAAGGTGTCCGGCACCGTTTTCTGAGCCAGGACGGTCACTCCAAGCCCTTCCTCGATAGCTGCCTGGATGCCGGAAATATCGGTATTCGTGTAGGAAATCCGCCAGGACCGCCCGACATCTTTCAGGGCCTTGATCGCCCGCGCCCGGTACAGGCAGGGCGTCGGCGCCACGACCAGGGGCAGGGTCGGCTGCCGGTGCGTATCGTGGCTGGCGCTGGTCACCCAGACCAGTTCGTCGGAACCGATGTAGGCGGGGTTCGCCTTGTCGATGCTGTCGTAGAGCGCCAGCACGAGGTCGTAGGGATTGGGCTGCTCGGCAAGCAGGTTGCGGCTGAGGTCGCAATGGATTTCGAGCGTGACCGCCGGGTAAGCGTGTGAAAAGCGGCCCAGGACGCGGGGCAGGAGAATCGTCGCGAACTCGCTTGGAATCCCGAAGCGCACCCGCCCGGAAATCACCGGCGTGGACAGCTCGCTCAAGGCCTCGTCGTTGAGGGCCAGTATCTGCCGTGCATAGTCCATCAGGCGCGCACCGGTGGGAGTCAGGTCCAGCCGCGAACCGCCCCGCACGAACACGGGCGCGCCGATGCGTTCCTCCAGGCGCTTGATCTGCAGGCTGACTGCCGGCTGGGTCAGGCCGAGGATCTGCCCGGCCTGCGTGAAGCCCCGGACCTCGGAGACCGTTGCGAAGGAACGCAGGCATTCGATGGGCAGGTGACGCATGGCTTACCTCATAAATATTATTTATGTATTTATGATAAGAATAAATTTCACAAATGACCAGCCTTTGCATAGCATTGAAACCAGGCTCAAATCACTGGCCGGGAGTATCCCATGCAACTCATTTCCGAACGCACGTCACGCATCGCCACCGAAAACGCTTTCAAGGTCGGACCCTACATTGCCGCGCTGGAAGCGGCCGGCAACAAGGTCATCAAGTGCAACCTCGGTGAACCCGATTTTCCGCTGCCGGCGCACATCCGCGACGAGGTCAAGCGGCAGCTGGACCTGGACAACGTCCACTACACCAACCCGCAGGGCATTCCGGGCTTGCGCCAGGCCGTCGCCACTTACGTCGGCGCGGCGCGCGGGCTCGAGTACTCGGCGGAACAGGTGGTCGTTTTCCCGGGCGGCAAGCCGCCGATCGGGCTGTGCCAGCAGACCTACACGAACCCCGGGGACGAGATCATCTACCCCAGCCCGGGCTTTCCGATCTACGAGTCCTTTATCCGCTACGTCAACGCGGTGCCGGTGCCGCTGCACCTGCGCGAGGAGATCGGATTCAGCTTCACCGGGGCCGACCTGGAAAAACTGATCACGCCGAAAACGAAGCTGATCTTCATGAATTTCCCGTCGAACCCGACCGGCGGCGTCGCCACGCGCGAGCAGCTCGAGGAGATCGCGGACGTCATCCTGCGCAAGTGCGACCCCAACATCCGTATTTACTCCGACGAGATTTACGAGCACATCCTGTTCGACGGGTCCGAACACGTTTCCATCGCGTCCATTCCGGGCATGGCGGACAAGACGCTGATCGCCACCGGCGCGTCCAAGTCCTACTCCTGGACCGGCGGACGGATCGGCTGGGTCGTATTCCCGACCGTCGAGGAAGCCAAGCTGTTCACCAACCTGAACATCAACTATTTCTCCTGCATTCCGCCCTACAACCAGGAGGGCGCGCGCGTGGCCATCGAATCACCGAAAAGCAAGGGCACCATCGCCGAGATGGCCGAGGCTTTTCAGCGCCGCCGCGATTTCGTCGTCGCTGCGCTCAACGCCATGCCGGGGGTGAGCTGCCAGAAACCCAGCGGAGCGTTTTACGTGTTCCCCAACATCGCCGGCGTGGTCAAGAACCTGGGCATTGACGAGGCCTTCGCGGCCCTTCCCGACAAGGTTCGCGCCACGACGAGCCCTTCCACGCTGTTCCAGATGTTCCTTTTGTGGGAGTACTGCGTGGCCTCGATGGACCGCAAGTCCTTCGGCCAGATCGGCACCGAAGGCATGCATTTCCTGCGCCTCTCCATCGCGACCGCAATGGACGACCTGAAAATCGGCATGGAACGCATGGCCGAGGCCGTCAACGACAAGGAAGGTTTCGCACGCTTCGTGGAAGCGGGCGAGCACTTTTCATGAAATAACAGGAGCACCTCATGAACCACGATTTCAAACTGGAAGAACGCGGCATCGAGTTCATCGAACTGAAGCCCGAAGACTGCCCGCCGCTGCCGGCCGGCCAGCACGACAGCCTGGAGCTTTTCGACCTCTGCTACCGCAGCCTGTGCTCCGTAATGTTCAACCACGCATCGAGCGGCCACCCGGGCGGCAGCGTTTCCTCGGGCCGCATCGTGCAGTCGCTGATGTTCAACCGCATGGACTACAACATCGGCGACCCGATGGACCGGACCGCGGACATCCTGTCCTATGCCGCCGGCCACAAGGCGCTCGGACTGTATGCGCTTTCGGCTCTGCGCAACGAGGTCGTGCGGCTCGCCGCACCGGAACAGCTGCCGAAGGACGTGAAACAGCAGCTGCGCCTGGAAGACATTCTCGGTTTCCGCAAGAACCCGATCACCTCCACGCCGCTGTTCAAGAAATTCGGCGCCAAGCCGCTCGACGGGCACCCGACGCCGGAAACGCCGTTCGTCTGGCTGTCCACCGGCCCCAGCGGTGTCGGTGTGGCTACTTCCGTCGGTCTCGCGATGACCCTCAAGGACATGCACGGCGATAACGCTCCGGCCGTGCACGTGATCGAAGGCGAAGGCGGAATGACACCGGGCCGCGTTTCCGAGGCACTGGCCTCCGCCGCGACCTCGGGACTGGACAACCTGTACTTCCACGTCGACTGGAACCAGGCCTCGATCGACTCCAACGCGGTGACCCGCGACGGCGCGACCGCCGGCGAGTACGTGCAGTGGGACCCCTGCGACCTGCTGCTGGTCCAGGGCTTCAACGTGATTTACGTTCCCGACGGGTTCGACTACGCCCAGATCCGGGAAGCCCAGAAACGCGCCGAGACGCTCAACAACGGCCGTCCCACCGGTATCGTCTACCGCACCGTCAAGGGCTGGCGCTACGGCATCGAGGGCGCCAAGTCGCATGGCGCCGGCCACGCCTTCTACAGCCCGGAATACCTGGAGTCGCTGCGGCCGTTCGAAGAGACAACCGGCATTCACTTCCCGCGCTATGAGGGCGAAAAAGACCCGGTACGCGTGGAGCAGGCATTCTACGACTCGCTGCTGGCCATTCGTTCCGCGTTCAAGAAAAACATGACGGAAACGCGGCAGCTGGCGGACTGGGTGATCAACGCGCGGCAGCGCCTGCAGGATGCGCCCCGGACGATCAGGGAAAACGCGCCCCGGCTGGACAAACTGTACGAAGCGGGCGCCATTTCACCGTTCGAGCGCCCGGAATCCTGCCGTTACGAAAACGGCTCCAAGCAGACCCTGCGCGGCGCTTTCAGCCAGGCGATGAACGAAATCAACCTGCTCACCGGAGGCGCCGTGCTGGCGGCCGCGGCCGACCTGTACGGCTCGACCAACATCGCCGGCATCACCAAGGGCATGGGCAGCGGCTTCTGGCACCCGCAGAACAACCCGGAATCCCGCCTGTTCTCGGCCGGCGGCATCGCCGAAGACGCGATGGGCGGCATCTGCTCGGGCATCGCGACGATGGGTCACCAGATCGCGGTCGGGTCTTCTTACGGCGCCTTTATCGCGCCGCTGAACGTGATCTGCGCCAAGACCCACGGCATCGGCATGCAGACCCTGCGTCACCGCGCGCCGGACGAGAAAAACAAGACCTTCGTGGTGGTCTGCGGCCACGCTGGCGTGAAGACCGGCGAGGACGGCCCCACGCACGCCGAGCCCCAGGCCCTGCAGGTCTTCCAGGAGAACTTCCCCGGCGACGTGATGATCACGCTGACCCCCTGGGACCCGAACGAACTGTGGCCGCTGACGGCCGAAGCCCTGCTGCAGCGCCCGGCCGTCCTGGCGCCCTACGTCACCCGTCCCTCGGAGGTCGTCGTCGACCGCGAGGCGCTGGGCCTGGCGCCGGCGGAAGCGTCGATCAAGGGTGTCTACAAGCTGCTGGAGGCGAACGGCAAACCGGACGCCACCATCATCTACCAGGGCAGCGACGTGGCCTACGCCTTCATTTCCGGCGTGCTGCCGAAACTGAAGGAGAAAGGCGTCAACCTGGACGTGTACTACATTTCCAGCGTCGAGCTGTTCGATCGCCTGGACGAGGAAGAACGCAACGCGATCTTCCCCGCCGCGACCGCTGACTCCGCGATGATGTTCTCCGGCTTCACCAAGGCCACGACCTACCGCTGGGTGACCTCGCCGCGGGGCCGCGAGTTTACGCACTACCCGTGGAAGCACAAGGAGTTCCTCGGCAGCGGCCCGGGCGATGTCTGCCTGGAGCAGGCCGGCATGCACGGCGCAGCCCAGTGGGAACTGATCCGGAAATTCATCAGCGGCAAAGGCTGACTACAATGTGATGGCGTGAGCGGCAACGAGGCCGCTCACGCGGCATTCAACACAGCGGACACGGTGAAGAGTAATGGCTGAAACCCTGAAAACCGTCTTTTACGACCGCCACGTGGAAGCGGGCGCGAAAATCGTCGAGTTCGGCGGCTGGGACATGCCGCTGCAGTTCGAAGGCATCCTGCATGAGCACCTGGCGACCCGCAAGGGCGCCGGGCTGTTCGACGTCTCCCACATGGGCCGGTTTTTCATTCGGGGCGATGACGCGCTGGCCTTCCTGCAGCACGCGCTGAGCAACAACGCGGCCAGCCTGGACATGGGGCTCGGCCAGTACACGATGATTCCCAACGAAACCGGCGGCGTGCTCGACGACGCCTACCTGTACCGCTTCGTTGAAGACGAGTTCCTGCTCGTCGTCAACGCCGCCAACCGTGAAAAGGACTGGCAGCACCTGGAAGCCGTCCGCCAGGCCTTTCCGGCCGCCGAGATGGTCGACCGCACCCTGGACGTCGCCATGCTCAGCCTGCAGGGCCCACTGGCCCGCGAAGTGATGGAATCGACCACTGAAAGCCAGCTGCCCGACCCGATGCGCAACGAGCTGGGCATCGTCGATATCGGCGGCGCCCGCGTGCTGCTGGCGCGCACCGGCTACACCGGCGAGCCGATCTGCTTCGAGCTGTTCATCGAGCGGAATGACGCGCTGAACGTCTACGACACGCTGATTCAGAACGGCGCCCATCCGGTCGGTCTCGGCGCCCGCGACTCGCTGCGGCTGGAAGCCGGACTGCCGCTGTACGGGCACGAACTGGGCACTGACCCGGAAGGCAAGGAGATCCCCGCTTTCGCCTCCGACCTGTCGCGCTTCGCGGTCAGCTTCTCACCGCTCAAGGGCGACTTTATCGGCCGCGAACCCCTCTACGAGCAGTTCCTGGCGCTCAAGCGCATCAACGACCTGAAATTCGATGACATCGACGCGCTGCCGCGCCGTGTGCGGCTGGTGGAACTGGCCGGCCGCGGCGTCACCCGGCCGGGCGACAAGGTGTTCAAAGACGGCAAACACGTGGGCTTCGTCACCAGCGGTACGGTCGTGCCCTACTGGGATACGGCCGGTATCGGCGTCGAGTCGCGCTTCACCGACGACAGCATCCGCCGCGCCATCGCGATGGCGCTGGTCGACAGCGACCTGCTGGACGAGGACGAGGTGACAATCGAGATCCGCGGGCGCGAGACCCCTGCCCTGATCGTCCCTTACCTGCTGCGCGGCGAGGCGCCGCCTTACGCACGCTCGATTTCGCACCTTAAGCCGGACGAGGTCGAAAAAACTTCTTTGGATACGGCCTATTCGCACAAAGCGCTGGCGCTGCTGGACAGCGCGATTGCCAACACGAACTGGCGCCAATACGACTGCATCAACCTGATTCCCTCCGAGATGACCATGTCGCCCGTGGTGCGGGCGCTGTCCATCATGGACCCGGTCGGGCGCTATGCCGAGCACAAGGCCGTCAAGGCCCTCGAGGACGCCGAGGTTTTTTACTACCAGGGCACCGAGTTCATCTGGGAGGTCGAGGAACTGCTGAAGAAGGAGATCATGCAGTACCTGGGCTGCGGCAGCGTCGAGGCGCGCCTGGTTTCCGGGCAGATGGCCAACGCCACCGTGTTCAGCGCGATGGTCGACTACCTGAACCGCTCAGACCGCAAAAGCGAGCAGCGCCGCATGCGCATGGTGATGAACAACCACATCATCAAGGGCGGTCACCTCTCGTCGCAGCCCATGGGTGCGCTGAAGGACTACGTGGCGCGCGACCCGCGCACGGAGCGGCCCGCGGTGGTCAACTTCCCGGTGCATGCCCACGACAAGTACCGCATCGACACCGAGGCGACGCGTGAACTGCTGGAAGAAAACCGGCCTGAACTCGTCATCCTCGGCAAGAGCATGGTGCTCTACCCCGAGCCCGTTTCCGCGCTGCGCCAGTTCATCGATGAACTCGGCCTCGACACCTTCCTGATGTACGACATGGCGCACGTGCTCGGCCTGGTCGGCCCGCACTTCCAGGACCCGTTCGCCGAGGGCGCCGATATCGTGACGGGCTCCACCCACAAGACCTTTTTCGGCACCCAGCGCGGCATCGTGGCGTCCCATCTCACCGAGGACGACGTGCTGTACCCGTTCTGGGAGGCCGTCGAACGCCGCGCCTTCCCGGGCGCCGTCTCCAACCACCACCTCGGCACGCTGGTCGGCCTGCTGATGGCGGCTTACGAGATGAACGCCTTCAAGGACGAGTACCAACCGCGCGTGATTCGTAACGCCAAGGCCTTTGCGAAAGCGCTGAAGGACTGCGGACTCAAGGTCTCGGGCGACCCCGGGGTCGGCTACACGCAGACCCACCAGGTGCTGCTGGACGTGGGCTGGACCAGGGGGCCGGAAATCGCCCGGGTGCTTGAGGAGAACAACATCATCGTGAACTACCAGGCCGCGCCGGAAGAGGAAGGCTTCACGGCCTCCGGCTCACTGCGCATGGGTGTTTCCGAGATGACCCGCTTCGGCATGGAGCCCGAAGACTTCGGTGAACTGGCCGAGCTGATCCGGGACGTCGTCGTGGACGGCGCAACGGTCAAGCCCGCCGTGGCCGAGATGCGCAAGCGCTTCCTGGAGATGCGCTATTGCTTCACCGACCGGGATATCGAGGAGCGCGCGGCGCAGCTGCACGGTTTGTTCTGATGGTCGCGCAGCCCTTTCGCCGGGCTGCGTGGATCATTTCGATGCGTGGCATTGAAAAGGGTTGTTACTCGTCATGAATGCCGCGGAGTCCCGCAAGATGCGCCACGACAAAGCCGCGCCATACTGGGCGGCAGCCCTGATCATCATGGTGGTTATCGGCGTTTCGGTGGACGTTCTTGAGTTTGGTGCGTTCTGGCGGGGATACGCCTTGGACATCACCGGGCCGGCCTGGAGTTACATACTCGTGCGCCGCCTCTCGCACGCCTATGCCGACAACGCCTGGACACGGTTTTTCACGCCGTACCGGACCCTTACGCTGATTATCCTGTCTGTCTACGGCATTGAACTGGCCCAGTATTTTCGACTCTATGATTCGACTTACGATCCCTGGGACTTCCTCGCCTATGTCAGCCTGTTGGTCCCGGTGTTCCTGGTCGATATTCGGACCCGGTGAGCGGCAAATCACGGTACTTCTGCGCGGTTCAGGAAACTGGGCGATGCCCGGCGCTCCCCGGGAAGTCTTCCGGGGCCGATCCATGAAAATTCAGGCTATACTTTACTTCGCTTGATTCACTCACCGGAGAGCAGCATGAAAAAGAACGTCGGCAACATCGAACGCGCGATTCGCATCATCGTCGGGCTGATCCTGATCAGCCTGGTCTTCATCGGCCCGCAATCGGCCTGGGGCTGGATCGGGGTGATCCC
>JAZBPJ010000128.1:0-7726 GCA_036351575.1 Lysobacterales bacterium
CAGGCCGAGCACGATCTGCGAAGCGACGACGATCGGGTCGACGCCGTCCCAGGGCATCGCGCCGTGGGTCTGCCGGCCTTTCACCGTGATCTCGTAGCGGTCCGATGCGGCCATCGCGGGCCCGGATGTGGCGACCACCAGGGCGTCGCCGTGGGCCACGCCGACGTGGATACCGAACACGGCGTCCGGCTTGCGCTCGTCCCAGATGCCTTCTTTCAGCATCAGTTCCGCTCCGCCTTCTTCACCAGGCGGCGCGCCTTCCTCGGCCGGCTGGAAGATCAGCATCACCGAGCCCGGCAGCTCGTCTTTGACCGCGGTCAGCACTCTCGCGGCGCCGAGCAGCATCGACGTGTGCGCGTCGTGGCCGCAGGCGTGCATCACGTCCACTTCCTGGCCGCGGTATTCGCCCTTCGCCTGCGAGGCGAACGGCAGGCCGGTCGCCTCCTTCACCGGCAGCGCATCGATGTCCGCGCGCAGTGCGACCAGCGGGCCGGGCCTGCCGCCCTCGATGACGGCCACCACGCCGGTATGCGCGATACCGGCGCGCGGCTCCAATCCCATCCCTTCCAGGGCTTCGACAATGTAAGCCGACGTCTTGAACTCGCGGTTGCCCAGTTCCGGGTTGGCGTGCAGCCAGCGCCGCCACTCCACCACCTGCGGCTGGGCGTCCGCGGCCAGCCCGTCGATTTTCTCAGGCGTGATGCCGGCGGAGGCGGTCAAGGGAAGAAGAAGCAAAATGGCCAATACTTTTTTCATTGAGAGATCCTTTTTTCCTGTCGAAGCCCGCCATGCGGGCTCCTATATCTTTACCTTACGATCGCCCGGCCTGAGGGCCAGCGCGGGTCGGAGCCGGCGCGCACCTCGCCGCTTTCCAGGTCCCAGAGCACGCCGTGCATGTTGCCCCAGACCCGGCTGCGCACCTTGACCGTGTGCCCCAGCGCTTCGAGCGCCTCGATCTGCTCAGCCGTGAACGCACCCGGCTCGCTGGAAATCTCGTCCGGGAAATACTGGTGGTGGAAGCGCGGCAGGGCGACCCATGACTCCGGACCGTTGCCCTTCATGAAATCGAGAATACCGAGCAGCACCATCGTGATGATGCGGCCGCCGCCCGGTGTTCCGAGCACGGCGCGGCGGTCTTCGCCGACCAGGAAGGTCGGGCTCATGCTGGACAGCGGCCGCTTGCCGGGCTGGATCTCGTTGGCCGTGAATCCGATCAGCCCCCATTCGTTGGGATCGCCCTGCCTGGCCGAGAAATCATCCATCTCGTTGTTGACCAGCAGGCCGGTGCCCGGCGGCATGAAGCAGGAGCCGAAGGGCGTGTTGACGGTCAGCGTGACGGCCGCCATGTTGCCGTCGGCGTCGATGATGGAAAAATGCGTGGTGTCCGTACCGTCCCGCAGCACCCCGTTGCCGGCCAGCATGCTGCTCGGCGTGGCGCGGTCGGGCCGGATTGACGCCCGCAGGCCGGCCGCGTAGTAACGGCTGGTGAGCATGGCGACCGGCATCTCGACAAAATCAGGATCGCCCAGGTAAATCGCGCGGTCACGGTACGCGCGGCGCATCGCCTCGACGATGAGGTGCGTGCGCAGCACGGGGTCACGCCGGTTCACGTCGAGGGGTTCCAGGATATTCAGTATCTGGGCGATGGCGATGCCGCCGGACGACGGCGGCGGCGCGGTGACCAGTTCGTAACCCCCGAAAATGGTCCGGATGGGCTCGCGCTCGACGACCTCGTAATTCGCCAGGTCTTCCAGGGTCCAGATGCCGCCCTCGGCCCGCACGCCCTCGACCAGCCTTTTTGCCACTTCGCCGCGATAAAAACCGTCCGCGCCGTTTTCAGCGATCTGCTCGAGCACCCAGGCCAGGTCGGGCAGCTTGACGACGTGTCCCACCGGCGGCATTTCCCCGTCGTCCAGGTAAGCCCCGGCGGCCGCCGGCCAGCGCTTGATCACGTCGTAGCGCCACTTCAGCAGCATGATGAATTTTTCATCCAGCTCAAAACCGTCGCGGGCGATGCGGATGGCAGGCTGCAGGCTGGCCGACAGCGGCAGGCGGCCGTAATGCTTCGCGATGTGCTCCATGCCGGCGACGGTTCCGGGAATGCCGCCGGCCAGCGGGCCGTTCACCGCGAGGTCGCGGTTGACGTCGCCGTTTTCATCCAGGTACATGTCCCGGTGCGCCGCGCCCGGCGCGGTTTCGCGCGAATCGACCATGACCTGGAAGCCGTCCCCGGCGCGGTGCAGCATCCAGAATCCACCGCCGCCCAGGCCGGAACTGGTGGGCTCGACCACCGCCAGCACCGCCGCCGTGGCGATGGCGGCGTCAAAGGCGTTGCCGCCTTGTGCAAGAATTTCGTGCCCGGCCTGCGTGGCCAGGAAGTGCTGGCTGGCGATGCCCGCCTTGCCCGGCCGGTCGGCCGCCCAGGCCGTTGCGGCGAACAGCACGAGAACAAGGACGGCCAGCGCCGTTCGCGCGAATGGATTTTTCATCAGCCTGCTCCTCAAACCGCGGCCTTGCCGACCAGGCGCCGGTACTTGGCCAGCAGGTCGTCTTCGGTTTCTTCGTGTTCGGGGTCTTTCGGGATGCACTCGACCGGGCACACCTCCACGCACTGCGGCTCATCGAAATGCCCCACGCACTCGGTGCATTTCATCGGGTCGATTTCGTAGTACTCGAGGCCCAGCGAAATCGCCTCGTTCGGGCAGGCCGGCTCGCAAACGTCGCAGTTGATGCAGTCCTCGGTGATCTTCAGCGCCAAGACTTTACTCCTGGCCTGAGAAACGGCGCTGCATGGCTTTCTGCACGTTCTCGCTGACGAAGCTGGAAACGTCGCCGTTAAGGCGCGCCACTTCCTTGACCAGCGTTGAAGAGATGAAACCGTAGTCCTCGTCCGGCGTCAGGAACATCGTTTCCACGTCCGGCGCCAGGTGGCGGTTCATGCTGGCCAGCTGGAATTCGTACTCGAAATCCGACACGGCGCGCAGGCCGCGGATGATCACCGAGGCCCCGATCTGCTGCACGAACTCCACCAGCAGGTTGCTGAAACCGACCACCTCGACGTTCTTCCACTTCGCCATGTCCTTGCGCGCCATGTCGATACGCTCATCGAGGTCGAACATCGGCGTTTTGTGCGGGCTCTCGGCGATGGCGATGATCACTTTCGGAAAAACCTGGGCGGCGCGCGACACGAGGTCGGTGTGCCCGTTGGTGATGGGGTCGAAGGTGCCGGGGTATACGGCGATGCGTTCCATGTCCGGTCTCTGCTTACCGTGCGAAAAACGGCATTCTACACCGCCGCGGTCCTCTTGATCAGCCGCATCCGCACTTCACCGACCACTTTTTCCCTGATCGTTTCCCATTCGGGGCCCGGCTGGAAGCCATCGTCGCGGCTCGCGGTCTCCACGTATGCCAGCCCTCCTTCGCGCAGGCAGCCGGTCTCGGCCAGGCTTTGCAGCGCTTTTTTCTCCAGCCCCAGGCCAAACGGCGGGTCGATGAAGACCAGGTCCAGGCTGCCGGGTTCCTGTCGATCCAGCCAGGACAGGGCATCCGCGTGGACCAGCTCGATTGCGGACTCACCGTCCTCGTCGAGCAGCGCGATGCTCTCCCGCAGCACGCGCACGGCCGGCGCGGCTTTCTCGACCAGCGTCACCTTCGCGGCGCCGCGGGAGGCCGCTTCCAGCCCGAGCACGCCGGAACCGGCGAACAGGTCGGCGCAGCGTGCAGCGTGAAGGAAGGGCGAAAGCCAGTTGAACAGGGTCTCGCGGCCGCGGTCGCCGGAGGGCCGCAGCCCGGGCAGCGAAGGCACGGGCAGCTTTCGCCCCCGCCACCTGCCGCCGATGATTCGAACCGTTCCCTGCCGTTTCCTGTTCATGCCTCAATGGGGTCAGAGTAAAATTGCACCTTGAAGACCGGGGTCAGAGTAAAATTTCACCTTGATTTTACCGGGGCCGGAGTAAGATCCCACAATTTTACTCTGACCCCAAATTTTGCTTACGGTCCACGAGTCGAGGAAACACCGGCATGTTCCGCATTTTTCGTAAAAACAAGAAAACACCCGGGAAGGTTGAAGACGTCCAGGTCCGCCCGGCCGAGCAATCCGGCGTCGATCCGCTGGAAGCGCGCCTGGAAGACACGCGCCGGCAGCTCGGCAAGCGCCTGGGCGGCCTGCTCAGCGGCCGCAGCTCGGTGGACGAGGACCTGCTGGACGAGATCGAGACCACCCTGATCACCTCGGATATCGGCGTCAAAGCCGCGCTGGAGATCGTAGAAAACCTGCGCGCCGCCATCCGCAACAAGGCCATCACGGAACCGGCGCAGGTGCTGCCCGCCGTGCAGGCCGAACTGTACGAACTGATCGAGCCCTGCGAGCAGTTCCTGGTGATCGACGAGAGCAAAAAACCGTTCGTTATCCTGATGGTCGGCGTCAACGGCGCCGGCAAGACCACGACCATCGGCAAGCTGGCCAAGCGCTACACCGAGGACGGCCTGAGCGTGATGCTGGCGGCCGGAGACACCTTTCGCGCGGCCGCGGTCGAACAGCTGAAATCCTGGGGCGAACGCAACAACGTACCGGTGGTCGCGCAGGACACGGGCGCCGATTCCGCCGCCGTGATTTTCGATGCGCTGCAGTCGGCCAAATCCAGGGGGGTCGACGTGCTGATCGCCGACACCGCCGGGCGCCTGCACACCCAGCACAACCTGATGGAAGAATTGAAAAAAATCAGCCGCGTGATGGGCCGCATCGACGAGGAGGCGCCGCACGAAACCCTGCTCGTGGTCGACGCCGGCACCGGGCAGAACGCCATGAACCAGGCGCGTGAATTTCACCAGGCCGTGAAGCTGACCGGCATCGCGATCACCAAGCTGGACGGCACCGCCCGCGGCGGCGTGCTGTTCGGCATCGCGCACGAACTGGGCTTGCCCATCCGCTTCATCGGCGTGGGCGAGAGCGCGAAAGACCTCAGGCCGTTTGACGCCGGTTCCTTCGTCAACGCCATCCTGCCCATCGATTGATGCCCACGGATACGCCCCCTTTCGCCGGGCGCCTGCTGGCCTGGTGGGACCGGCACGGCCGCCGGGACCTGCCCTGGCAGCAGCCGCGCACGCCTTACCGGGTCTGGGTATCGGAAATCATGCTGCAGCAAACCCAGGTCTCGACGGTGATCCCCTACTTCGAGCGCTGGATGCGGCGCTTTCCGGATCTCGCCTCGCTGGCCGCCGCGCCGCTGGACGACGTGCTCGCGCTGTGGTCCGGCCTGGGATACTACGCCCGCGCGCGCAACCTGCACCGCGCGGCGCAGGCATGCGCGGCGCAGCATGGCGGCAAGCTGCCGGATTCAGCCGCCGAACTGGCCGCCCTGCCCGGCATCGGGCCAAGCACCGCCAACGCCATCGTCTCCCAGGCGCAGGACCGCCCGGCGGTGGTGCTGGACGGCAACGTCCGGCGCTGGCTGGCGCGGCACAGCGGCACCGAGGGCTGGCCCGGCACAAGCGCGGTGCAGAAAACGCTGTGGGCCGAAGCCGAAATACGTCTGCCTGATCGTCGCGGGGCCGACTACAGCCAGGCCGTGATGGATCTCGGCGCCCTCGTCTGCACCCGGACCAGCCCGGCTTGTGACGCCTGCCCGGTGGCCGAGGACTGCCAGGCCTTCCTGCTTGGCAAGACCGGCACGCTGCCCTCGCCGAAACCCGCTGCACGGGTGATTGAAAAACGGCTGTTCATGCTGCTCATGGTCGATCCCGAAAACCGGGTATTGCTCGAAAAGCGCCCCGGCGCGGGTATCTGGGGCGGACTCTGGTGCCTGCCGGCCGCCGAATCGTCCCGGGAACTGGCCAGCATTACCGGACTCGAAACCACTGAAATGAGAGAACTGGAACGCTTCGAGCACCGGCTGAGTCACCGGCGGCTGCAGATTCAACCGCTGCTGGCTGCACCGGGCCGGGCGACGCAGGTAAAATGCACGGGCGAGACGGGCTGGTACGACCGGCGCGGCCGCGCCCGGCTTGGCCTGCCCCGGCCGGTATCGAAGCTGCTGGACCGGTTTGAAAACGGAGAATTCAAGTGACACGCAAAGTGCAATGCATCGTGCTCAAAAAAGAGGCCGAAGGCCTTGGCTTTCAACCGTACCCGGGTGAGCTGGGCAAACGGATATTCGAAAACGTTTCGCAGGAAGCCTGGCAGAAGTGGCTGGCGCACCAGACAATGCTGATCAACGAGATGCGGCTGTCGCCGATCAACCCGGAGCACCGCCAGTTCCTGGAGGGCGAAATGGAAAAGTTCTTCTTCGGCGAAGGGTCCGTAATGCCCGAAGGATACGTTCCACCCGCGGAATGAGCCCAAGGAGGGCAGCCAGCATAAAGAATAAACCGTCATATTCCTGATATGACGGGATTTTTTGTCAACTAACGGAAACAGACCGGACACATTCCTGTCAATTGACAGGCCGATAATCGCACTCGAAAACGCATATTCGGGTGTTGGAATGCCGGCTGTCAGCTTTGAAAAACTGGATGCACTGGAAGGCAGGATTTGCCTGCCGATCAACCAGTTCGCCCGCAATCCCCTGGTGCGCCTGTACTTCCGGATCGTCAGCCGCCTCGGCGACGGCGTGCTCTGGTACGCGATGCTGGCCGCGCTGCCGATCGTGTACGGTCCTTCGTCCTACCTGCCGACCGCGCACCTCGCGATCACCGCGCTGACCGCGGTGGCCGTTTACAAGGTTTTGAAAAAATACCTCGTCCGTGAGCGGCCCTTCGCCTCGCACGCAGGGGTCGAGGCCGTAACCGCGCCGCTGGACAGGCACAGCTTTCCCTCCGGCCACACGCTGCACGCCGTGGCCTTCCTGACCATGATCGCCCATTACTTTCCCGAACTCTGGCTGCTGGTGCTGCCGTTCGTGATCAGCGTCGCGGCATCGCGCGTGATTCTCGGCCTGCACTATCCCTCGGACGTCGCGGTCGGTGCTATTCTCGGCTGGTCGCTGGCCCGGTTCAGCCTGTTCCTGCCGACGCTCTTTGCCTGATCCGCACGCCGGCAGGCTCGTCGGCCACGGAAATATCCTGATTGTCTTCACACTTGACGCGATTCATGCGTTTAACATGAATACATCCAAATCGAGTGATGACACGATGACCCATGTTCTAAGGCTGCTCGCGGCCGCGCTGACCCTTCTGCTCACAGCCTGCGCAGCTGAGCCCGAAAAACCCGAGCCGCCCTCCGGCTACTTCGCCACCAACGTCACCGAGGACGGCACCCGGCAGTTCCAGTACACGCTGGAAGTCAGCGACAGTCCACCGGACCGCCGCGGCGGCCGCCCCGGCAACCTGCAAGGCCACGCCGTCGGAAGCTCGGGCCGGGGCCTTTCGGGCGGCGTGAGTGCAAGTACAGCCAGCAGCGGATCGCGCCAGGGCCCGGGCGGCTACGAGGCCTTCCAGAGAATCAACAAACTGCTGGAAAACCGGCTGGAAGCGGAACTGGCCAGGAGTGGATTCTGCCCGTCCGGATACCGCGAAACGGAGCGCGTGGTGGAACCCGGGCTCATTTACATTCGGGGTGAATGCAAGCGTGCTTCCGCCAGCGCAGCCATCGAGGAGTAGAATCAAGTAAGCCGGACCTTTTTGAAAGGAGGCGGATTATGGGCTTCCTGGCCACCCTGCTTGCGCTTTCCATTCTCACAAGCGCCGTCGCCCTGCTTTATGTGCGCCGGGAATACCGGCGCAGGGGCCG
>JAZBPJ010000129.1:0-4988 GCA_036351575.1 Lysobacterales bacterium
CTCCAGCGCCATTTTGGAATTGAACGCCATGCCTGTGGGTTCAACGCCAATTTTCTCGTTGAGGACTTCTGTTCCCTGCTGGCTCATTACCAGCGCAGCGGTGAACGGCTTGGACACAGACTGGATGGAGAACACGTAGTCCACATCGCCGGCCGAGTAGACTTTGCCCTCGCGGGTGACGATGACCACGCCGAACAGATCGCTGGGCGTCTCGGTCAGGATCGGAATGTAGTCGGCGTTGGCGCCTTCCTGCAGCGGCAGGTACTTGGCGTGCACCTTGTCCACGATGGCCTGGAATTCGGCCGGAGTCTGCGCCTGGGCCACGGTGGCCAGCAGCCCGAAGCACAAAAGTGTGGCGGACAGAACGAGTCCGCGTGGGGTTGGTTTAAAGCGGATCATCTTAATTACCTCCAAAGGATTGGCCGAAGTTGTACTTCGCGGAGAACTGGACGCGCACATCGTCGGAGCTGAAGCCGTCGGCGAAGTTGTCGCGCTCGGCCCACTGCAGTTCAACGCCGTAGAACACGTTGGGCGTGGGGTGATAGAGAATGTTGGTCAGGGCGTACTGGCCTTTCTCGAACGAACTTGGTGACTGGCCGTTGGTCGGGTCCATGTCCAGTATCGAGTAGCCGATGGTGCTGGTCCACTGGTCGCTCCAGTTCAAGTCCAGGAAGGCGACCACGCCGAGCATCGGAATGGTGTCGCCGTAGATGGGCCGGACCGGGTCGTTGAAATTCTCGACCACGCCGATATCGATCGTGGCGTCGTTCATGTAATTCTGGATGCCCTCACCGTAGACCACCGAACCCCGCAGAACGTGCGGTCCGATCCGGTAGTTGCCGCTGAGGTTGATGCCCCAGCCGGTTTTATCGCCGCTGAGGTCGTACTCGTCGTCATTACGGTCGTTCCACTTGATCTTGCGCAGCATGCCGGCGACCTGTACGTGGCCCCAGTCCTGCGCCCAGCGGAAATGGCCGGACAAGTCTGGCAGTTCGAAGTCGCCCGATATGCCTTGCAACTCGACGCGGTCGGCGAACTTGCCGCCGTCACCGCTGGCGCCGGGCTTCTCGAGCGAAAGTGCAAAGCGCGAATCGCCATCAGACCACGGCGTCCACCGCGCCTGGATGTTGCGGTAGAACACCATGGCGTTCGGGCCCCAGTATTCGAGCGAGTTCGGGAATACGTCGATATCCATGAACGTGCTCCAGGTCTGGCCGGCGCCGAATTGTCCCAGTTCACCCCAGGCGTGACGCAGCCGGAACGTGGTCTGGCCAGCGTCGGCGCCGACACCAAACAGTTCGAACTCGAAGATGGTCTTCAGCTCGCCGAGGCTGGTGGGCGTAAAGCTTTTCACTCCAAATCGGCTCTGTCGCACTGAGGCAAAAAACTCACCGTCGTCACCAAATTCGTTGGCGTAAGACGGCAGCTTGGTCGGGCGCATGACATCGAACCAGTCGGGATCGCTCTGGTTGAACTGGTAGCCCATGTCGAGCATGGCGTGGCCGTAAAGGTCGATGCGTGTGCCGGAGCCGTCGCCTTGCGGCGCGGGGACGGCTTCAGCCACCGGCGCTGGAGCCGGCGGAGGCGTTGCGACCTTCTCACGCAACTGCGTGTTCTGAATCTTCAGGCGGTCGATTTCATCCTGCTGGTTCTGGATGATCTGCCACATCTCCTCGAGCGAGGGCGTGTCGCTGTCCGCGGTCGCGGGACCGGCCCAGGAGGCCAACCCCAGCGCAATCGCGGCTGCCAGCAGGGTGGCGCCCTTGAGCGGCCGCCGCGCCGACGTTTGGGCGCTCGAGCCGCGTTTTCCTGATTTGATACTCATGGTTTACTCCTCGGTTGTACGTTGGCGGACTCCCAGGCCCGCACTTGTTGACGTGCCTTGTCGAACAGGCGTTCGTAATTGCCTTTCGTGATTTTGTACTTTGCGTCCTCCGTCAGCAGCGCCCACACCGGCGCGTAGGCGTCGTAGACCGCCGTCATGGCGTCGACCGAAGCGGGGGCGACGACGTCGGTGCCGAACAGGAAGCGGTCGGGATAGCGGTTGAGCAACTCGGCCGTTCGCCGGGTCGCCTCGGGCGAAGCCGTGGCGTACTTGGCCACCTCGTCCCAGGAAATGTCCATGTAGACATGGCTGAGGGCCGGATCGGTGCAGATCTTCTCGACGATGGCCGCCTGCTGCTCCAGCGGCCGGACCACCCGGCCCACGCCGAGGTGTGCCCAGATGATCGTGGTTTGCGGATGGCGCTCGAACAGCGCCTTCATCTGGGCCAGCATGTAGGGCTCCTGGCCCGGCTTCGGGAACGGCATGTTGATGTCGTTGTGCAGCAGGGCGATCAGCCCGGTCTCACCCGCGAAGTCGAGCAGGCGGTCCAGCGCCGGGTTGGTCAGGCTGGCTACTTCGCCGGCGACCTTGGACGAGACGAACTCCTTGTGGATGGTGAACTCACCGATACCGCTGAACACGCCCGGGAACGTCGTCAGCACCCGCCGGATGTGGTCCGCCGCGTACATGTCGGCCGGGTTGAAGCCGGTGATCATCGGATCCAGCCGCGCCTGTTTCTCCGGCGGCAGCGCCTTGTAGGCCATCGCGATGTGGGCGTCGGTGAACGAGTAGTAGTAGAGCGGCGCGTCGGTCTGCAGGTAGTAGGTCGGCGCGAAGTCGCCGGTATTGCCGTAGAACCACATCTGCTGCAGCGGCAGGCCGAACACGGTAGAGCGGCCGATCGTGGTACCCATCATGTCGACCAGGTCGGCCATCTCGGTGCCTTCCTGGACGTAGTTGGTCAGGTGGAAGTGGCTGTCATGAAACAGCGGCTCCTGGCCCATGGCGGGCGACGCGGCCAGCAACAAGAGGCAAGCCGCGATGAGCCCGCGGATCCTGCGTGACATCTTTTCAGGTTTGATGTTCAAAATCGTATCTCCGCGTTGGCATGGAAAACGGTGCCGTCGGCACCTACCAGGTAGGGCACACTGCTGTAGCCGACGGGCGAGTTGTCGAGGTAAATGAATTCGCCGTTGAGGCGGAACTGGCGGCTTTGGTAGGGGAACCAGTTGGCGCCCAGCGCCACGTCCCAGGGATCACCGTACTCGCCGTAGATTTTCGATCCGGACAGGTATATCTGCCAGGTGCGCGGCACCAGCATGGCGGAAGCCTGCAGCTGGAAACCGTGGTCGTAGAGGTCGTTTACCGGCACGTAGCCCTCGGTCTCGAACTGGTCGACCCAGCGGAAGTAGTACTCCCCTTCCAGAGCGAATCCCCGGTACTTGAGGCCGGCGTCGACCGCGGCCATGCGGTACCGCGCCTGGTTTACGCGGCCATCGGTGCCGAATGCGCCGGGCATGAACAGCGAGGTGCCGTCGGACAGGCGGATCTGCGAATTTTCCGGGTCATCTGCGGCCGGCTGGCTCTGCCGCTCCTCGGTGCTGTGGCTGTAGTGCGCGGCGAACCGGGTGATCAGGTTCTCGCTTTGCTCGAAGTCGCCGAAACCGTTGCTGTAGGGTCCCTGCGGGTTCCAGATCAGTGCGCCGGCCCAGGTGTCGAGCGTGTCATCGAGCTGTACGGCGTCCACGCCCAGCTGGCTCAGGTTGTTGCCGAGCATCGCGTTGTAGCTCAGCGTGTCGTTTACGCGCCCGAAGGCGAACAGGCCAGTGGTAAAGGAACCGCGGAAGTACTCGTCGGCGATTGTGCGGTTGTCCACCCGCAGCCAGTTGGGCCAGTTGCCCTCCGTGGATCGGGTGGTGGGCAGGCCGCTGATGCCGATGCCCAGGTTGAACGCCGGGTCGAACATGTAGGTCAGGTTGCCGGCCACCACCACCTGGGCGCCCTGGCCCTGGCTGGTGTTGGCGCTCCAGACGTAGGCCAGGTAACGCAGCTTGGGATCACCCACCCAGCCCTTGAAGTACAGCACGGCCTTCTGGAACTGCAGGTCGTTGCGCGTGTCCAGCGTCTTCGTGCGGCCGAAGTAGTCGGTGTACGTGTCCTCGAGGCCGTCCTGGTTGAGATAGCGGGCGTAGGCGTAGTAGCTGAAATTGACGTCGCCGTAAGGCGTGTTGGCCAACCGGAAGCCTTTTCCGCCGGGCTGGAACTGGCCGAAGTATTCCGGTTCGTCATAGGTTGCGGCGGGGGCCGCCTGTTCGACTTCGGTCGCGGCAACGGCGGGCTGGTTGGCGGCGACTTCGGCAGGTGCTGCCACATCGCCTGACGGCTCGGAGGACAGGCCGCCAATCTCGGCCAGCCGGGCCTCCAGCTCAGCAATTCTGGCGTCCCGTTCCTGCAAGGCCTGCGCCTGCTCGGCCTGGACTTTTTCCAGCGTTTCCAGCCGCTCCAGGATCTCGGCCGTCGAAGGTTCCGCCGCAATCAGTGGCGCGGCTGCGGCCAAGGCCAGCGAGACCGTGACCAGCAGGCTGCTGGCAAACAGCGTCCTGCCGTTGTGGCGGCCCGTTTCACACGGGCGATCTGTGCGTGGTTTCATGTGTCAAGAACCTCGAAATTATTCGGTCGAAGGTTCATGTTGGCACGATTTTGTTTCAGCTGGAACCACGCATCACCATCGTCAAAAGAAGATTGAAAACGCCGCCGCCACCGTGCTGCCTTCCTGGCCGCCCACATAGTAACCGAAGGTGCTGCTGACCGGCGACTTGTCGACGTCGATGTACTGCAGGTTGAGCCGGTGGTTGCGCGTATCGAAGGGGTAATAGTTCAGGCCCAGGATGTATTCCGAGCTATCGCCGAAGCCCCATGTGCTGTCGCCATAGATCTGCGAGGTCGCCCCGTAGACTTCGAGGGTTCGCGGTATCGGGTAGAACGCCGCCTGCAGGTACCAGCCGTTGTCCTTGATCTCGCCCATCGGCAGCACGCCGTCGGCCTTGAAGCTGTCCAGCCAGCGTTGGTAGTACTCGAATTGCAGGAAGATGCCCTTGTACTTCATGCCGGCATCGAGCGCGAGGATGCGATAATCCGCGTTGGTCACGGTGACGCCGGGCAC
>JAZBPJ010000130.1:0-4617 GCA_036351575.1 Lysobacterales bacterium
ACTCGGTGATGTCCGAGCGGATCAGCCCTTCTTCCTGTACCCGGTAGCCTGCGTCGCCCATCAGAAATACCCGTCCTTTTTCTTGTCTTCCATCGAGGAACCGTCGTCGTCGATCACGCGGCCCTGGCGCTCGGAGGTGGTGGTCAGCAGCATTTCCTGCACGATTTCCTCGACCGTCTCGGCGTTGGACTCCACCGCGCCGGTCAGCGGGTAGCAGCCCAGCGTGCGGAAGCGCACCTTGCGGAACTCCGGCTTCTCACCCTCTTTGAGCGGCAGCCGCTCGTCGTCCACCATGATCAGCACGCCGTCGCGCATCACCACCGGGCGCTCCTTGGCGAAGTACAGCGGAACGATGGGGATGTCCTCGCGCAGCAGGTACAGCCAGATGTCCAGCTCGGTCCAGTTCGACAACGGAAACACGCGGATCGACTCGCCCCGGTTGATGCGCGCGTTGTACAGGTTCCACAGCTCGGGGCGCTGGTTCTTCGGGTCCCACTGGTGAAACTCGTTGCGGAAGGAGTAGACCCGCTCCTTGGCGCGGCTCTTTTCCTCGTCGCGGCGCGCGCCGCCGAAGGCCGCGTCAAAGCGGTAGTGGTCGAGCGCCTGCTTGAGCGCGTCGGTCTTCATGATCTGGGTGTGCTTCTCGGAGCCGTGCGTCATCGGGCTGACCTTGTCCCTGCCGTCGGGGTTGATCCACACCTTGACATCCACCTTGTAGTGTTCGGCCATTTGCGAACGGAAGCGGTACATCTCGTTGAATTTCCACTGCGTGTCGACGTGCATCAGCGGGAAGGGAATCCGGCCCGGCGCGAAGGCCTTGTGCGCCAGGTGCAGCATCACGGAGGAGTCCTTGCCGACCGAATACAGCATCACCGGGTTGTCGAACTCGGCCGCGACCTCGCGGATGATATGAATGCTCTCCGCCTCGAGTTGCTTGAGGTGAGACAGGTTGTAACCGTTCATGAACCGACCCATGGGGAATCAGCGGCCAATTTTAACGGAAAACAGCACGCGGGGTCAGAAAAGGGGGGTCAGAGTAGCGGGCCGGCCGGCCCGCTACTCTGACCCCGGTCTCATGGCCGCGGTCTCGCACCCTTGAAACCGGGGAACTCCGTTACCACCCTCTCCTGAACCGCAACCGGCGTGATATGTCGCCGCAACCAGGAGCGCGAAATGGAAATACTGGACCTTGTCCTGTTGAAAAACCCGGTTTCACGGTGGCTGATCGCAATGGGCGCCGGCCTGGCGGCGATCGTCGTGCTGCGCGGCGTGCAGGCGGTGGTGGGCAGCCGCGTCGCGCGGTTGGCGGAACGCACCTCGACGCGCTGGGACGATCACCTGGTGCGCGTGATCGCATCCACCCGCCTGCTGTTCTGGGTCATCGTCGGCGCCTGGTTCGGCGCGCATTTCCTGGAGTTTCCGGAAACGGCCGCCCGCCTGGTGCGTATCGTTTTCGCCATTTCACTGCTGGTCCAGGCCGGAATCTGGGCCGGCGCGCTGATCAACTCGGCGCTGGACGACTACCGGCAGCGTAAGCTCAAAGAGAACCCGGAGGACGTCACCACCCTGGGCCTGATCGGCCTGGCGGGCCGCGTGGCGGTGTGGTCGGTGGTGCTGCTGCTGATCCTGGACAACCTCGGGGTCGACATCACCGCGCTGGTCGCCGGCCTCGGTATCGGCGGCGTGGCGGTGGCGCTGGCGGTGCAGAACATCCTCGGCGACCTGTTCGCCTCGCTGTCGATCGTGCTCGACAAGCCCTTCGTCGTGGGCGATTTCCTGATGGTCGGCGAGCACCTGGGCAGCGTCGAGAAGATCGGCCTGAAGACCACGCGCCTGCGCAGCCTCTCGGGCGAACAGCTGATCTTCTCGAATACCGATCTGCTCGGAAGCCGGGTGCGCAACTTCGGCCGCATGGCCGAGCGCCGGGTGGTATTCAGCCTCGGCGTCACCTACCAGACGCCGCGCGACAAGCTGAGGCTGATACCGCAGATCATTCGCGAAGCGATCGAGGCGCAGGAGAACACCCGCTTCGACCGTTCACACTTCGGCCGCTACGGCGATTTCTCGCTGAACTTCGAGAGCGTCTATTACGTGCTCAGCAGCGATTACAACCAGTACATGGACATCCAGCAGGAAATCTACCTGGCCATCCACGAGCGTTTCGAGGCCGAGGGCATCGCGTTCGCCTACCCGACACAGACGCTGTTCCTGGAGCGCGCCGACGGCGGCGAGAACCTGGAGGCCGGCGCCTGAGCGCGCCGCGCGAACGTCAGCGCGGCCCCGTCATGTCCTCAGGCCGAACGATGCGGTCGAATTCCTCGCCGTCGAGGTAACCCAGCGCGACGGCGGCATCGCGCAGTGTCGTTCCCTCGGCGAAAGCCTTTTTGGCGATTTCCGCGGCACGGTCGTAGCCGACGTGGGGGTTGAGGGCGGTCACCAGCATCAGCGAGTTGCGCAGGTGCCGGGCGATCACCTCGCGATTTGCCTCGATACCCGCCGCGCAGTGCTCGTCGAAACTTCGGCAGGCGTCACCCAGCAGACGTATCGAGTTCAGCAGGTTGAAGATCATCAGCGGCTTGTAGACGTTCAGTTCGAAGTTGCCGCTCATGCCGCCGACGTTGATCGCGACATCGTTGCCCATGACCTGCGCGCAGACCATCGTCAACGCTTCCGCCTGGGTCGGATTGACCTTGCCCGGCATGATCGAACTGCCCGGTTCGTTGGCCGGCAGCCGCAGTTCACCGATTCCGCAGCGCGGGCCCGAGGCCAGCCAGCGGACGTCGTTGGCGATCTTCATCAGGCTGGCGGCCAGGGTCTTCAGCGCGCCGCTGGCGAAAACGACGGCATCGTGCGCCGCCAGGGCTTCGAACTTGTTGGAAGCGCTGCGGAAGGGCAGGCCGGTAATTTCACAGATGGCGGCCGCGGCGCGCTCTGCGAACTCCGGGTGCGCGTTCAAGCCGGTGCCCACCGCCGTGCCGCCCAGCGCGAGGTCGTACAAACCGTCCAGGCTCGACTCCAGGCGTTTCAGATTGTAGTCCAGCTGCGCGGCGTAGCCCGAGAACTCCTGCCCGAGCGTCAGCGGCACCGCGTCCATCAGGTGCGTGCGGCCGATCTTGACGATATCGCTGAAGGCCGATGACCTGGCCGCCAGGGTGTCGCGCAGCGCACGCACCGCCGGCAGCAGGTGGTGAACGAATCGCTCGGCGGCGGCGATATACATCGCGGTAGGAAACGTATCGTTGGAAGACTGGCCCCGGTTGACGTCGTCGTTGGGGTGCACCGGCTGCTTGCTGCCGATCTCCCCGCCGGCCAGTTCGATGGCCCGGTTGGCGATCACCTCGTTGGCGTTCATGTTGGTCTGGGTGCCGGAACCGGTCTGCCACACGACCAGCGGAAAATGCTCGTCGAGCCGGCCGTCGATCACCTCCCCGGCCGCCCGAACGATCAGTTCCGCTTTTTCCGGCGCCAGTTCGCCCAGGTCCGCGTTGGCGCGGGCGGCCGCACTCTTCAGAATGCCCAGCGCCCGGATCATCTCGCGCGGAAAACGGTCGCCCCCGATGCGGAAATTCTGCATCGACCGGGCCGTCTGGGCCCCGTAATAGCGGTCTGCGGGAACCTCGACGGCGCCCATCGAGTCGGTTTCGGTTCGGTACTTCACTGGCATCACCGTTTCAGTCGGTCTCAACGACCCCTAGCTTAAACGACCCGCGGGCCGGCACCGAAACGCGCGGCCCGCCCTCAGCTGTCGAGCAGTTTCTCGATGCCCTCGTAGACGGCGATGAGATGCCGCACGTTGGAGACGAAATCGATTTTCGAAACGTCGACGCGCAGCACCGGGCCCGTGTGCCAGCCGGTCTCGCGCAAAACGGGGATCATTTCCCGGTAACGCGTCTGCAGGGCCGTCACCAGCCGGGTCAGGCCTTCGGGCAATTCGGCGTCACTCGTGCCTGCATCCCCGGCCGACTCTTTTTCCTCGGCGCGCTGGCGTTCGCGAATATTCTGAAAGATGTAGTCGCTCGGCCCCTCCAGCAGCACCAGCAGGCTGGGCTGCACCAGGTCGCGAAATTCTTCTTCCAGCCGCGCGTCGATGATGCCCAGCGCTTCCTCGGTCAGGTAAGGCACGTCCATGTCGCGGTGCAGCACCTCGCAGAACGCGTAGCGGTCGGCCAGGGCCGAACCGTCGACCACCGTGGACTGGACCAGGTAGGGCACGGCCTGCAGCTGCATCTTGCGCAGGTCGAGGTAGGCGTGCTGAATGTCGAGCGCGGCGTTTTCAAGGTGGCGCTTGGCCGTTTTCCAGGCGGGGCTGCCTTCGGCTTCTCGCGACTGGCAGGCGATGAAGTCATTGATCGCGCCGTAGTAGCGGCCCAGGGTGCGCTTGGCGGCGTCCTTGGCGGTGGAAAGGGGCGGATAGAGCGCCTCGTTGCGCACCAGGTGGTCCTCGAAACCCTCGTCGGGCAGCTCGAACAGCGCGTTCATGCCGGTATTGAAGGCCAGGAACTTGACCAGAGAACTCTTGCCCGCGCCGATGTTGCCGACGCAGACGATGACGTCCTGCCGGTCCGAGAACCGCTCCATCAGCCGGCGTTCGACACTGGTGAGCCTTGTGGCGATTTC
>JAZBPJ010000131.1:0-74959 GCA_036351575.1 Lysobacterales bacterium
CGCAGGCTGGCCCGGGGATGGGTCGCACGCCCGCTGCTGGACGTGCACCGGGCCGAGCTCGAGTCCTTCCTGGAGGACCGGCAAGTCGAATGGCTGGAGGACCCTTCCAACACCGACATCGCATTCGATCGCAATTTCCTGCGCCACGAACTGTTCCCCTTGCTCGAAAAACGCTGGCCGGGCGTGTCCCGCCGACTGGCGCGAACGGCTCGCAATGCCCGCGTCGGCGCCAGCGCTCTGGCCCGTTTCATCGAGGACCGGGCAGGACAGTGGCTGCGCGATCCGCTGCGGCTGCCGCTCGACAAATTGCTGGATTTCGACGAGGGAATGCAGACGCTCGTGCTGCGCCAGTGGCTCAGGCAGCACGAGGTGCCGGCGCTTCCCGAGGCGCGCATGGGCGAATTCCTGCAGCAGATCGCCTCGAGCGACCACGACAGCCAGCCGGCGGTGAGGTGGGACGATTGGTCGATCCGGCGCTATCGCAACGCGCTATGGCTGCACCATGGGCTGCCGCTCTCGGGATGTGCGAAGAAACACTGGACCGACGGCATGGCGATCGATCTCGGAAAGGACTCTGGACGGTATGTTCTGCACGGATGCGAAACCGCCATCCCGCCCGGCTGGCGTGTCGCCCCGCGCGAGAAAGGCATGCGTCTGCGCCCGCACGCGCAGGGACACAGCCGAAAAATCAAGCATTACTTCCAGTCGGGCGGCGTACCCCCCTGGCTGCGACTTGGAATTCCCCTGCTGTACTGGGATGATGAGCCGGTCGCCCTCGGCGACTGGGTGCTCGGACACCGCCTGCAGGACTGGCTCAGCGGCAACGCTCTCACGCTCGAATGGCAACCCGTCGATCCCGCCCTGCGTTTCGTTCGGGATCGCTGCAAGCAACAGGAATGGACATGACCGACAGAAAAAAGGATCTTCCTGATTTCGAAAAATCGCTCGAAGAACTCGAATCGCTCGTGGAGCAGCTCGAGTCAGGGGAACTGAGCCTCGACGATTCTCTCAAGCAGTTCAAGCGCGGGGTCGAACTGACCCGGCACTGCCAGGGTGTGCTGGAAAAGGCTCAGCAGACGGTCGAGAAGCTCATCGACAACGACGACGAATCGTCCGCCGTACCGCTGGAAGAAGATGACTGACCACGCGGCATTGATCGCGGCCTGGCAGCAGCGCTTCGACCGGGTGCTGGAACGGCGCTTGCCCGGCGAGGAAGAAGAGCCCGCCACGCTGCACCGCGCCATGCGCTACTCGGCGCTGGCGGAAGGCAAGCGATTCCGGCCCGTGCTGGTATACGCCGCGGGACGGGCCCTGGGCGTGGCCGAGGAAACCCTGGACCCGATCGCCGCGGCCATCGAGATCATCCACGCCTATTCGCTCATCCACGACGATCTGCCGGCGATGGACGACGATGACCTGCGCCGGGGCCACCCGACCTGCCACCGGATTTTCGGCGAAGCGGCCGCGATTCTCGCCGGCGACGCGCTGCAGGCGCTGGCCTTCGACGTGCTGGCCCGCGAGCTTCCCGCTGACCGGCCCAGCAGTATCGCGATCATCCGCCTGATCGCGGATGCCTGCGGGTCGACCGGCATGGCCGGGGGCCAGGCGATCGATCTCGGCGCGGTCGGCAAGGTCATCAGCATCGAGGAGCTGGAAACCATGCACCGTCTGAAAACCGGGGCGCTGATACGGGCCGCCGTGGTCGCGCCGTGCCTGGTCGCCGAAACCGGCGAAACGGTCCGGCGCCACATGGAAACGTACGGCGACCGCACCGGGCTCGCTTTCCAGGTGCATGACGACATCCTGGACGTCACCGGCGACAGCAGCCTGACCGGCAAGAACACGCTGGCCGACGAGGCCCTGCACAAGCCGGCTTTTCCATCCATCCTCGGCCTGGACGCCTCGCGCCGGCGCGCTCGTGATCTCCGTGACCAGGCGATCGCCGCGCTCAAAAAAATTCCCGGCGACACCTCCACCCTGGCGTGGCTGGCCGACTACGTTATCTCGCGTGATCGATAGCTTCGCGGGGAATTGGAAAGTAAAATAGCCCGGATGAATACGCAGCAATATCCCCTGCTCAGCAAAATCAGCTCGCCGGCCGACCTGCGGACGCTCGACGAGGAATCACTGCAGGAGGTCGCCGACGAACTTCGCCGTTACCTGATCGAGTCGGTCGCGGTCAGCGGGGGGCATTTCGGCGCCGGGCTGGGCTGCGTTGAGCTGACGGTCGCGCTGCACTATCTTTACCAGACCCCGCACGACCGGCTGGTCTGGGACGTCGGTCACCAGGCCTATCCGCATAAAATCCTCTGCGGACGCGCGGACAGCATTACCACCATCAAGAAAATGAAGGGCCTGGCGCCGTTCCCGAAGCGCGAGGAGAGCGAGTACGACACCTTCGGCACCGGGCACTCCTCGACCTCGATCAGCGCGGCGCTCGGCATGGCCGCAGCGTCTGCCTGCCGGGGTGAAGACCGCCGCTGCGTGGCGGTGATCGGCGACGGCGCGATGACCGCCGGCATGGCCTACGAAGCGCTGAACCACGGCGGCGACCTCGACCGCAACCTGCTGGTCGTACTCAACGAAAACCAGATGTCGATTTCCCCCAACGTGGGTGCACTGACCAAGATGCTCGGCCGGCTGATGAGCGGGCCGACGGTCACCGGCATCCGGGAGCGCAGCAAGGCCATGATGCGCAAGGATTCGAGAACCTGGCGTTTCATGAGCCGCTGGGAAGAACACGTCAAGGGCATGGTCATGCCCAGCACGCTGTTCGAAGAACTCGGTTTCAATTACCTCGGCCCCATCGACGGCCACGACCTGCCCACGCTGATTCGCACGATCCGCACGGCGCGTGAAGTCGACGGGCCCAACCTGCTGCACATCATCACCGAGAAAGGCAAGGGCTACGCCCCGGCCGAGGAAGACCCGGTCAAGTACCATGCCGTCGGCCCGTTCGACCCGGAAAAAGGCGTCACCGGATCGCCCGCAAGCGGCAAGCCCGCGCCAACCTATACCGAGGTCTTCGGCCAATGGCTGTGCGACATGGCGGAACAGGACGAATCATTGCTGGCGATCACCCCCGCGATGCGCGAAGGTTCCGGAATGATCGAATTCGACCGGCGTTTCCCGGAGCGTTTTTTCGACGTCGGCATCGCCGAGCAGCACGCCGTGACGCTGGCAGCCGGCATGGCCTGCGAGGACGTGCACCCGGTGGTCGCGATCTACAGCACGTTCCTGCAGCGCGCGTACGACCAGCTGGTTCACGATGTCGCGATCCAGAACCTGCCGGTCCTGTTCGCCATCGACCGCGCCGGGCTGGTCGGCCCGGACGGCCCCACCCATGCCGGCAGCTTTGACCTCAGCTTCATGCGCTGCATTCCGAACCTGGTCATCATGGCGCCCGCGGATGAAAACGAATGCCGGCAGATGCTCTACACCGGCTTTCAGCACGACGGTCCCGTGGCCGTGCGCTACCCGCGTGACCGGGGCCCGGGCGTGAAAATCGAAGAATCTTTTGAAGCGCTTCCGATCGGGCGCTCGCGCCTGCTGAAAAAAGGGCGCGGAACCGCACTGCTCGCGTTCGGCAGCATGGTTGAAACCTGCAGGGCTATCGCCGAACAGATCGGCGCGACGCTGATCGACATGCGTTTCGTCAAACCGCTGGACCGGGAAGCCATTCTCGAGGCCGCCGCAGGGCATGAAAGGCTGGTCACCATCGAGGAAAACGCCGTCGCGGGCGGCGCCGGCAGCGGAGTCAACGAAATCCTGGCCGCGAGCGGTGCCGGCGTACCGGTCCTGAACATCGGTATCCCGGACCGCTATATTCAGCACGGCACCCGGGCCGAGTGCCTGAAACTGGCGGGGCTCGACGAACAGGGCATCCTGGACCAGATCAAGGATTTTCTGGGCTCCGGACCGGCCGCAGACGTTCGTCAGAACGCAGTCAACTGAGTTTTCAGGCCAGGGCTTTCATTTGCCGGTCGTGCAGCCGGGCCAGCAGCAACAGCGCCAGAACCGCGCCGGTCAAAGCCAGGAACATGTCGGACTGCGTGTCCCAGGCATAACCCTGGGTGCCGAGAAACGCTTCGGCCCCTTCACCCGACAGCAGCGCCACCCACCACTCGACCAGCTCGTAGAATGCGCTGATTGCGAGGCAGATACAGACCACGAGAAAGAACAGCCAGCCGCGCCGGGCGACGACGCGCTGTCGAACGAGAATCTCACGCGCGACGATGGCCGGCACGAACCCCTGTGCGAAGTGGCCCAGCTTGTCGTAGTTGTTGCGCGACCCGCCGGTCCACTCCATCACCCAGTCACCCAGCGGCACCTCGGCGTAGGTATAGTGACCGCCGACCATCAGCACCACCGCGTGGAACAGGATCAGCCAGTAACAGAGCGCCGTCAGAGGAAAGCGGCCGCGCGTTGCGGCCAGGACGACGAGCGCCAGCAGCGCAGGCAGAACCTCGAGCCACCAGGTGACCCGGTCATGAGGGTTCCACGCAGACCAGCCCAGGACCAGGAAAAACAGCGCGAGCCAGGCCCCGGTCTTTGCGTTGGGCCGCACTCAGTCCGTTTCCTGCACACGCACCGCCAGCACGTCACAGGCCGAGCCGTGAAGGACCGAATTCGCCGTCGCCCCGAGCAGCAGCTGCACGCCTCTCTGGCCGTGCGTACCGAGCACGATCAGATCGATGTCGTTCGCTTCCGCGAAGGCATGGATCTCCCGCGGCGGTGAACCGTTCACAAAGTGCCGCCGGTCAGATGGAATGCCGTGCTTCTCTCCGAGGGAGTCGAGTTTCTGCCGCAATTCGGAACGGAGGTTTTCTTCGACTTCGTCCATTCCGACAAACACCGGCCCGTAGGGGACCACGCCCATGTAGACTGAATCCATGGGCTCCTGGACGTAGATCAGGTGAATTTCACACTCGCTTTCCGCGACGCCGAGAGCACGTTCGATGATCACGGACGATTCGCTGCTCAAGTCGATCGCCACCGCAATTTTTCGGTATCCGGACATTGCCACCTCCTCGAATTGATCGCACTTGACGATTTCTACCATCATTTTAGACCATGCGGGCATAGAATATATTCGAGTATTCACGACGATCCCGGGACCGGGCCATGAACGGAAGACCTGAAGAGCGGACCGCGCGCCTTCCCCGGCGCATGCGGGCCATGCGGTTGCACGAAATCGGCCCGGTCACCGAGGGCCGGGAAGTACTGGCATGCGATGACACGGAGACACCGCAGCCCGGGCCCGGCGAAGTCCTGATCCGGGTCGATGCCTGCGGTGTCTGCCACACCGAACTCGACGAAATCGAAGGCCGTACACCGCCCCCGCAACTGCCGATGACCCCGGGCCACCAGGTGGTCGGCAGGGTTGTTCATGAAGGGCCGGATTGTAAGCTCGGGCTCAGCGGCCGGCGCGTCGGAGTCGCCTGGATTCATTCCGCCTGCGGTAAATGCCGGTGGTGCCGCAGCGGCAGGGAGAACCTGTGCCCGGATTTCGTGGCCACCGGACGCGACGCCCCGGGCGGTTACGCGGAGTTCATGGCCGCCCCCGAGGCCTTCGTGCACGAGCTGCCCGAGGGCATCGGTGACCTGGAGGCCACCCCGCTGCTGTGTGCCGGCGCCGTCGGCTACCGCGCATTGATGCTGTGCGAGCTGGAAAACGGACAATCGCTCGGATTGACGGGATTCGGCGCATCCGGCCACCTGGTTCTGCAGATGGCGGCACACCTCTACCCGGATTCGCCACTGTACGTTTTTGCGCGCAGCGAAAAAGAACAGGTCTTCGCCCGGGAACTCGGCGCGCACTGGGCCGGGGGAACGACGGCAAGACCGCCCGGGCCCGTCGATGCCATCATCGATACGACACCGGCCTGGCTGCCTGTCGTCGCCGCGATGGAGGCGCTGGCGCCGGGCGGGCGACTGGTGATCAACGCCATTCGCAAGGAAGCGGGTGATCGCGGGCAACTGCTGGAAATCGACTACGAACGCCACCTGTGGCGTGAAAAGAAGCTGTGCACGGTCGCCAACGTCACGCGCCGCGACGTGCGCGAGTGCCTTGAACTGGCCGTGAAAATACCCCTCAGGCCCAGCGTCGAATGCTACGCGCTCGAAGAGGCCGGGCGGGCGCTGCTGGAATTGAAGCAGGGCCGGATTCGCGGCGCGAAAGTTCTGCGCGTGGCGCGGAACTGAGCGGACGATCGTCTCAGGCGGGCGGCACGAAGGCGTCGGGAAGATACTCGGAAACCGTCCAGCTGCGAACTTCATCCGTGTCGCAGCATGAAACCAGGACGCTGTCCGCAGCCATCAGTTCCTGCATGACCTGGCGGCAGGCGCCGCAGGGCGCATGGGCCGTCTCGCCGGGAATGTAAAGCAGCAGGCACTGCAGGCTGCCGGCCTGCTCGCCGGCCGCGATCGCACTGGTCAGGGCGACGCGCTCGGCGCACTGCGTGAGACCGTAGGAAACGTTTTCGACGTTGCAGCCGGAATATATCGCCCCGGAACCGGCCAGGACGGCCGCGCCGACGCGGAACCGGCTGTACGGAGAGTAGGCGTTTGCGATGACCGCCATCGCTTCCCGCTTCAGTTGCCGGATGACATCGTCGGCCGGTTTCATTTTCGCTTCACTCCCGTAATGCGGCCCTGCACGACGCTTTGAATCTCAGGCCGCTCTTCAGTGATGTCGAAGCAGGACACCAGCTGTCCGGCCACGCGCGCAGCATCGTCCGAATTCGCCGCGTGCACGAAGGCCAGGGGTTCTCCCGCCTCTACCGCTTCTCCTGCATTCCTGATGCCCTCGATACCCACCGCCGGGTTGATGACGTGACCGGCGCTACGGCGCCCTCCGCCCAGGTCGACGACGGCCTCGCCGACCGATTTCGTATCGATGGCGGAGAGGAAGCCTGCCCGATGCGCGACGACCGGCACACGCACGGCCGCCGCGGCAAGGTAGGCTTCCGGCCGTTCCAGCAGGTCGGCGGGGCCGCCCTGCCCGTGCACCATCGCGGCAAATCGCTCGGCCGCCGCACCCGAAGAAAGGCAGTGCTCGGCGCGCTTGGCGCCCTGCTGCGGGCTGCTCTCGATGCCGCCGAGAAAGAGCAGTTCACCGCACAACGCGATCACCACCTCGTGCAGTCGAGCCAGGGCCTTGCCGTCGCGCAGCAGGTGGATGGCCTCGGCGACTTCGAGCGCGTTGCCCGCGGACCGGGCGAGCGGAAAATTCATGTCCGTCAAGAGAGCGCTGCAGGCCAGGCCGGCTTCGTTTGCGACCGCGCACATCTGTTCCGCCAGTCCATGCGCGGCAGCCGCGTCCGCCGAGAACGCGCCGGAGCCGAACTTGATATCCAGCACCAGCCCGTCGAGCCCCTCGGCGAGTTTCTTGGAAAGGATGGACGAGATCATCAACGGCGGCGCCGATACCGTGGCGGTGACGTCCCGCACCGCGTAGATGCGCCGGTCGGCCGGCGCCAGGGTGTCATCCTGGCCGACTATGGCGACTCCGTTCTGCTGAACGAGCTCGCGGAACCGCGCCGTTCCCGGCGCGGTGTCGAAACCCGGGATACTTTCCAGCTTGTCGAGCGTGCCGCCGGTATGACCGAGACCGCGGCCGGAGATCATCGGAACGTAACCGCCCGCCGCCGCGACCACCGGCCCCAGCACCAGGCTGACCAGGTCGCCGACCCCGCCGGTCGAATGCTTGTCCAGGACGGGACCGTCCAGACCTTCCCAGCTCAGCGTCTCGCCGCTGTCGCGCATGGCCAGGGTCAGCCGCGTCGTTTCTTCCGCGTTCATGCCGTTGATCCAGGTGGCCATCGTGAACGCGGCGATCTGGGCATCGCTCGCTGCACCGCTGGCCACGGCCTCGACGAAAAACGACAGGTCTTCGGGCCGCAATGTCGCGCGGTTTCTTTTCAGGCGAATGATGTTTTCGATCGTGGCCATGGGGATCACCATGCTTTTTTCCTGATGAACCCGTCCCGGGTGTTCAGGTGGGCCGCCTGTATGCCCTGCAGGGCAGCGGCCACCTGCGGGGGTTCAAGCAGAAACTGGCCTTTTTTGCGCACCCGGCGAATCAGCTGCCCGGGTTTCACCGTGTCCCCGGGGCACGCTCCTTTGAATTCATGCTCTCCGCAGATTACCACCAGGGGATGAAAAATGCGTTGAGGTATGCCCAGCACCTTCGAAAGCGCCTCCACCTGCTGCCGGTTGCGGTGAACCGGGTTGTCGAAGCGCAAGATACGCCCGAAGCGCCGCCGCTTCCATGTTTCCTGGACCTCCGTTCCGCTGATCACCCCGGGCAGCCGAACGCTGTCGATTACGAAAATTCCGTAGCGGGAAACGACCACGTGATCGATCTCGATCGTGCCCCCGCCGGAGGGAATGCGCAGACCGTTGAGCAGTGTATAACGACTGGGCTCCAGGCCCTGTTTCAGAATCCGGCGAACGTGGCGCTCGGCGATATCGCCCCGGTGCCGGGGCGAGAGCAAATAGGCGACCAGCAGAAGAAGCGGAGCGATCCAGGCGATATGAAGCAAGACCCGATGCGGCTCAACCGCACTTGGAATAGCCGCAGGAAAGGCAGGTGGCGCAATTGTCCATGATCACGACTGCCTTGGTGCGGCACTTGTTGCAGAGCGTGGCCGAGGCCGGGTAGGTGGAGTCGGCGTCGGCTTCAGCGGTTTTTTTTTGAGCCGCGGATTCCGCCTCGGCGCGCTTCTGGTCCAGGATCAGCTGCTGCTGCTCGGAAAGCTCCTCTTTCTCCATCAGGCCGATCTTCTGGAGGTGGTGCTCGATCACCGCGCCGATGTCGGCGATGATGGACGGCATGAATTTGCCGCCGGGCTTGAAGTATCCGCCGCGGGGGTCGAACACGGCCTGCAGTTCCTCGGCGAGGAACGTCACGTCACCGCCCTTGCGGAACACGGCTGACATCAGGCGGGTCAGCGCCACGATCCACTGGAAGTGATCCATGTTTTTCGAGTTGATGAAAATCTCGAACGGGCGGCGCTGCTCGTGCTCGGTGCCTGCATTGAGCACGATGTCATTGATCGTGACGTACATCGCGTGATCGTCCAGCGGGGTCTTGATCTTGTACGTCGACCCTTCGAGCGCCTCCATGCCCTCGGGGCGCTCGATGGCTTCCGTCATCTTGATGATCTTGGCGGATTTGCGCTCTTCTTTTTCAGCCTCGGCCTTGGCGCGCGCCCGGGCTTCCTCTTCTTCTTTTACGACTTCGTAGCCGACAATCTTGTTTTGGATTTTGATACTCATCTGCTGTCTCTCTGTTCGATTCCGCGGCTGAAAAGAGGTGTACGTCCTTGTACGTGACACCTCCAGAATTGACGGTTATCCCATTCCCTCTCCGTCACTATATCCTTGATATTTATCGTTATTATTTACTTCCGTGTGTTAACCACACGTCCATGTTCCAGGCTTTCAGCCGCCTTTTTTCTAAACCGGTCCTCTCCGACCCTTTGTTCCCGCCCACTTCCCTGTGCCGGCGGATCATCAGAATTTCCCGTAATAACCTTCTTTCAACGCGTCGAACAAATTCGCCGCGGTATGTGTTTCACCGTCGTATTCGATTTCCTCGTTGCCGGCGACTTCGACCACTTCACCGTCATCGAGCACGAAACGGTACTTCGTGTTTTCCAGGTCTTTTTCCTTCACCAGCACGCCCTGGAACGCCTCGGGGTTGAAGCGGAAGGTCGTGCAGCCCTTGAGGCCCTTGCCGTGGGCGTAGGTGTAGATGTCCTTGAAATCCTCGTATGGGAAATCGGTCGGAACATTGGCGGTTTTCGAGATGGAGGAGTCGATCCACTTCTGGGCCGCCGCCTGGATATCGACATGAGAACAGGGCGAAACGTCATCCGCGGTCACGAAAAACTCCGGCAGCGCCGCTTCGGGCTCCTGCGCGTACGGCATCGCGTCCGGGTTGACCAGCGTACGGTAGGCAAGCAGTTCGTAGCTGTAGACCTCGACTTTTTCCTTGGTCTTGCGGCCTTCACGGATCACGTTCCGGCTGTAGTGGTGCGCGAAGCTGGGTTCGATGCCGTTGGATACGTTGTTGGCCAGCGACAGGGAAATTGTGCCGGTCGGCGCAATCGAAGTATGGTGCGTAAAACGCCCGCCCTCGTCAGCCAGGGACTCCACCAGCCCGGGAGCGATTTCGGCCAGCTGCTGCATGTAGCGGCTGTATTTCGCGTGGAGCACCCGGCCCTTGACCCGGTCACCGACCTCGATACCGTCGGCTTGCATCTCCGGTCGACGCCGCAGCATGTCGCCCGTCACCTCGAACGATTCGTCCATGATCGGTGCGGGTCCTTTCTCCCGCGCCAGCTCCAGTGACTCCTCCCATCCGGCCAGGGCCATTTCCCTGGCCACGCGCTCGGTGAATTCGACCGAATCGGCCTGCCCGTACTTCATGCCGAGCATGGTCAGGGTAGAGCCGAGACCGAGAAAACCCATGCCGTGGCGCCGCTTGCGCTGGATTTCGTCACGCTGCTTTTCAAGCGGCAAGCCATTGATTTCAACTACATTATCCAGCATGCGGGTGAAAATTCGAACGACTTTTTTATACTCTTCCCAGTTGAACTCGGCCTGCTCGCCAAACGGCTGATCGACGAAGCGGGTCAGGTTGACCGAGCCCAGCAGGCAGGCGCCGTAGGGCGGCAGCGGCTGTTCGCCGCAGGGATTGGTTGCGCGAATGTTCTCGCAGAACCAGTTGTTGTTCATCTCGTTGATGCGGTCGACCATGATGAAGCCCGGTTCGGCAAAATCGTAGGTCGAAGACATGATCATGTCCCACATCCGCTTGGCGGGGACGGTCTTGTAAACCCGGCAGGCGACCAGGCCGTCGTCCCGCACGATGTAACCGTTCGTCTGCGGCCATTCCCGCCACACGACCTGGTCGGGATCCGAGAAGTCCAGGTCGTCCGCCTCATGCTCGGCGATCGGGAACGCCAGCGGCCAGTTCGAATTGCTCTTGACCGCTTCCATGAATTCATCGGTGATCAGCAGGGAACAGTTGAACTGGCGCAGACGGCCGTTCTCGCGCTTGGCGCGGATGAACTCCATGGCGTCGGGATGACCGATATCGAAGGTAGCCATCTGCGCTCCGCGACGACCGCCCGCGGACGAGACGGTGAAGCACATCTTGTCGTAGATGTCCATGAAGCTCAGCGGGCCGGAAGTGTAAGCGCCCGCACCCGAAACGTAGGCGCCTTTCGGCCGCAGCGTGGAAAACTCGTAACCGATGCCGCAGCCCGCTTTCAGCGTCAGACCGGCTTCATGGACCTTGTCGAGGATACCGTCCATCGAATCCTTGATCGTGCCCGAAACCGTGCAGTTGATGGTGGACGTTGCGGGCTTGTGCTCCTGGGCGCCGGCATTCGAGATGATGCGTCCGGCCGGAATCGCGCCGCGGCGCAATGCCCACAGAAATTCCTCGTACCATTTTTCCTGGTTCTTTTTGCTTTCCTCGACAGAAGCGATGGCGTGCGCGATTCTCTTGTAGGTGTCGTCGAGGGTCTGGTCGATGATTTCACCGTTTTTAGCCTTCAGGCGGTACTTTTTATCCCAGATATCGTAGGACGCGTCCTGCAGCGTGATCTCTTTTGAATCAGCGTTAATCGTCTCAACCTGAACGTTATTCATTAATTTTTCCGTGTAATTCTTTGGTTTTGCTTAAGTAAGCAACACAATCTATTGTGCTTGATTTTTTTTGGGGACACAAGATGTTGTGCCGGCAGGGACGAACATTACGCTTCGTTCAGCGATCTGTCAAATGCAATAAGCAGAGGCATCAATCCGGGCGCGGAGGCCCCTTTTTAACCTGAAAACAATGCCTTAAGAAAAGCCGGATCGCCCGGCGGCTGAGCGCCGGGGGCCAAAATCAACGCCTGCAGCAGCATTCGTTTTATCGCATTTCCAGATTCCGGCCGGAATATTGCGGCTAGAGCGCTTCGTGTTTCTGCTCCCGGTCCAGCAGCCTGCGCAGTGCAAGCCGAGGGTCGGCGCCTTCGTGAATGATGCTGTAGATCTGTTCAGAGATCGGCATGTCGACACCCAGGCGGCCGGCAAGGCGCCAGATCTCCAGGGAAGTCTTGATACCCTCGACGACCTGGCCGATCTCCTCGACCGCCGTGTCGACACTTTTACCCTGCCCCAGCGCGATACCAAGCCGGCGGTTGCGCGACAGGTCGCCCGTGGCGGTCAGCACCAGGTCACCCAGCCCCGCCAGGCCGATCAGCGTTCGTTCCTGCGCGCCCATGGCGCGGCCCAGGCGCATCATTTCCGCCAGTCCGCGAGTGATCAGCGCGGCTCGTGCGTTGTGGCCGAGGTGCATGCCGTCAGCCATTCCGGTAGCGATCGCGAGCACGTTCTTGACGGAGCCGCCAAGCTCCGCGCCCACGATGTCATCGCTGGTATAAGCCCGGAAATTGGCGCCGTGCAGCGCCCGGGCGATACGCTCGGAATAAGCCGGGTCGGAGCCGGCCACGGTGACCGCGGTCGGCAGGTTGGCGGCAACTTCCTTGGCAAACGAAGGGCCGGTAACCAGGGCCAGCGGGCGCTCGTTTCCGAACACTTTCTTGGCGGGCTCATGCAGGAACCGCCCGGTTCCGGGCTCGAGGCCCTTGCAGGCCCAGGCAATGCCCTGGCCGTCCTTCAGCCAGGGCTTGATCTGTTCGATGAGGCCGGCGAAGGCATGCGACGGCACCACGATCAGGATCTCGTCGGCCATGCGCACGGCCGCCTCGAGGTCCGGCTGAACCAGCATATCGTCGGGCAGCGGATAATCCGGCAGGTGCTGCCGGTTGCAGCGCGCCTCGGCGATGGACTCGATATGCTTCCTGTCCCAGTCCCACAAGACAACAGCGGAACCCGCGCGCATCAACTGCATCGCGAGCGCCGTTCCCCATGAACCGGCGCCCAGGACGGCGAACAGGGGTCCGCCGCCGGGAGTTTGCGCCTGTTGAGGGGCTTCGGTCATGAATCAGTTTTTGTCGGAGAACTCCGCCGAAACGGTTTCTTCCGGCACCGCCTCGCCCCGGGCCTGCTGTTCCGCCGCCATCTGCTGCATGCGCTGGGCGTAAATCTGATCGAAGCTCACGGGCTGCAGGCTCAGCGGCGGGAACCCGCCGTCGGCCACGAGACCGGTGATCGCCGTGCGGGCGTAAGGAAACAGCGTGTTCGGGCAGAAGGTATTGAGAATCGCGTGTTTCTGCTGGTCGTTGAAGCCGGCGATGGTGAAAATGCCGGCCTGGGCGATTTCCGCCAGGTAAGCGGTCTTTTCGCCGATGGTGGCCGTGACCGTCACGGTCAGCACGACTTCCTGGACATTTTCTTCCAGGTCGTCGACGCGCTGCGCAAGGTTCAGCTTGACCTCGGCCTGTCCCTGCTCCTTGAAGACGTCGGGTGCGTTGGGCGTTTCAAAGGAAACGTCCTTGGTGTAGATCTTCTGCAACTGGATCTGGCCGGCGGGAGCGCCGTCCTGAGCGGCCGCCTGGCCCTGGTTGTTTTCTTCCGTCATGTTCATCACTCTTGAGGTATTGGCCCTCAGCGTCGAGGGCATAAAAGATTAATTATCTCATTTTTTACGTGTTACCGGGAACTGGTCGTTGCGCCAGGCCGTCATTCCACCCTTGAGAATCGCGACCTGTTCGGCGCCCATCTTTTTCAGGTTCGCCGCGGCGCCGACGGCCGTCACGCCGTTGGGACAGACGACCAGCAGCTTCTTGTCCTTGAGTTTCTCGATTTCCGCATCCGGCTGGGCAAGGCGCGACGCCGGCAGGTTGCGGGCATTGACGATATGACCCTTGTTGAAGTCCGCGACCGAGGAAATATCGACCACCACGGCTTCCGGGTCGTTGATCCATGGAATGGCCTGGGCCGGGGGCAACTCGTTGACACCGCCCAGGCGCCGACGCACCTCGGTCCATACCAGGAACAGCAAAACGGCGACGAAACCACCGACCAGGAGGAGGTGGTTTGTCGCGAACTCGATCAAGCGCTCCATTTTTTGCTCTCTTGTTGTGGAATAATACCGCTTTCCCGCACTCGGCTGGAGGCGACGGCAAAACGGCCGGGTTAGACACATTTGGTGTCGGCTGCAATGATTTGCAAGTCGCAGAAACCAATATCACAGGAATGCAGAAGAGACCATGAATACCGAGAGCAGGCGCGGCCCCCTGATGCTGATGATTCTCGACGGCTGGGGTTACCGGGAAGAGAGTGAAAACAACGCGATCCGGCTGGGTGACACGCCCTGCTGGGACGAAATGCTCGAACGGGACCCCTATATCCTGATCGAAACCTCCGGCGAGGCGGTCGGGCTGCCGGCCGGACAGATGGGCAACTCCGAGGTCGGTCACATGAACATCGGCGCGGGGCGTATCGTTTACCAGGATTTCACGCGGATCGCGCAGTCCATACGCGACCGCAGCTTCCATGAAAACGATGCGCTCTGCCGCGCCGTCGATTCGGCCCGCGAATCGGGCGCCACCGTGCACCTGATGGGCCTGCTTTCGCCGGGCGGCGTGCACAGCCACGAAGACCAGTTCATGGAGACCCTTGAGCTCGCGGCCGAACGCGGGGCGCGGTCGATCGCCGTGCACGGTTTCCTGGACGGCCGCGATACGCCGCCGCGCAGCGCCGAAGCGTCGATCCGGCGGATGCAGAACCTCATCGACGGAATCCCCGCCGCACGTTTTTGCACGCTTTCCGGGCGCTACTACGCGATGGACCGCGACAACCGCTGGGACCGGGTCGAGACCGCTTACCGGGCCATCACGCAGGCCGAGGCGGAGCATCGTTCCGGCAGTGCGCTCGACGGTCTTCACGAGGCCTACGAGCGGGGCGAGAACGACGAGTTCGTCAAGCCGACCGTGATCGCCGAGGCCGGCGGCGTGCAGCCCGGCGACGTGGTGATTTTCATCAACTTCCGCGCCGACCGGGCGCGGGAACTGACGATGGCCTTCGTGAACGAACCGTTCGACGGCTTTGAACGGCAGAAAATCCCGCTGGCCGATTTCGTGACCATGACCGAGTACATGGCCGGCCTGCCGGTCTCGGTCGCTTTTCCGCCGGAATCCCTCGACCGCATCCTGGCGCAGGAACTGGCCGACAACGGGCTGCGCCAGCTGCGCATCGCGGAAACGGAAAAATACGCTCACGTGACCTTCTTTTTCAACGGCGGCGTGGAAGCACCCTTCGCCAACGAAGAACGCATACTGGTGCCCTCCCCCAGGGTGGCCACTTATGACCTGCAGCCCGAGATGAGCGCGCCAGAAGTGGCGGACAAGCTCGTCGAGGCCATTCATTCCGGGCGTTTCGACGTCATCATCTGCAACATCGCAAACGGCGACATGGTCGGCCATACCGGCGTCATGGAAGCCGCGCTGCAGGCTGTCAAGGCGGTCGACGACTGCCTGTGCCGCGTGCGTGCCGCGGTCGACGAAACGGGCGGCGAACTGCTGGTCACGGCGGACCACGGCAACATCGAAATGATGAAAGACCCGGAAACGGGGCAGAACCACACCGCGCACACGACGTTCCGCGTGCCGCTTGTTTTTCATGGCCGTCCCGGCCGCTTCAACGGCGACGGCTCGCTGCGGGACATCGCCCCCACGATGCTGGCGCTGCTGGGGCTGGAACAGCCGCCGCAGATGACCGGCCGGCCATTGCTGGACCTGGATGGTGATACGCAATAAAACGACCCTCCTCGTCACGCTGATGTTTGCCTGCGTCGCCATCGCGCAGGATAGCGGCGACACCCGCCGTGAGCGCGCCGAGAAGGAACTCCGGCAGCTGCTGGGGGAAATCGCGGCAGTCCAGGACGAAATAAGCCGGTCACGCCAGCAGCACCGGCGAGAACAGGACCAGCTGCGCCGGATCGACCTGTCTATCCAGGACGCCAACCTGGAAATCCGGGCGCTGGACCGGGAACGGGGCGTGCACGAAAACCGCCTGGCCGAACTCGAGGAACAACGGCGAGCCTACCTGGACAGCCTGGACCAACGCCTTGCACAGCTGGCTGAACAGGTCCGCTCCCTGTATCGCGCGGGGCGCCAGTCGCGCACGCGCCTGGTTCTCAACCAGGACGAACCGTCACGCATCAGCCGCATGCTGGCTTACTACGAATACGTCAACCGGGCGCAGGTCAGGGACATCAGCGGGCTGCGCGAGGCTCTGACCCGGCTCGACGTCATGCAGGCGTCGATCGACGAGGAACTCGAGCGCCTGCGCAAATTGAAGCAGGCGCAGCAGGAGATCCTCGCGCAGCTGCAGCAACAGCGCGCCGAGCGTGACCAGCTCCTCACCCGCATCGCGGCACTGATCGCGGACGGTGAATCCGAGCTGGCGGAGATGGAGGGCAACCGCCGCGACCTCGAAACCCTGCTGGAACGCCTGTCGGACGTGCTCGCCGACATACCCGAAGAACTGGACGGCCAAACCCCCCTGGCCCAGCTGAAAGGCCGTCTGCCGATGCCCATCCTCGGCCCCGTGCGGCACGCCTTCGGCCAGGGCCGCGGCGCCGGGCTGGACTGGCAGGGCTGGCTGATCGCCGCCGATGCGGGCGCCGAAGTGCGCGCGGTCGCCTACGGCCGCGTCGCGTTCGCCGACTGGCTGCGCGGCTATGGCCTGCTGCTGATCATCGATCACGGCGACGGCTACATGACGCTCTACGGGCACAACCAGAGCCTGCTGCGCGATGCGGGCGAATGGGTCGATGCCGAAGAAACGATCAGCGTCGTCGGCGACGGCATGGGTGACAGCCAGGGCGTCTATTTCGAGATACGCCGGAACGGTAAGGCACTCGACCCGGCAGCCTGGCTTGCAAGATAGCGCGTGAAGCGGAAGAATCCCCAACCATGAACCGAATCCATATCGCGATACCGATCACCCTGGGCCTGGTGTTCTCGATGCAGGCGCTCGCCCAGGACTCCGCCGAGGTCACCGCGGCGGCCGAGCAGGACCAGGTGCAGCTGACGCTGGACGATCTGCGCACCTTCAGTGACGTTTTCAATCAACTGCGCCGCAACTTTGTCGAGCCGGTGGACGACCATACGCTGCTGGATGCGGCAATCCGCGGAATGCTCGCCACCCTCGACCCCCATTCGGCCTACCTTTCGCCGCAGGAATACCAGGCCCTGAACGATTCCTCGCACGGTCGCTACATCGGTATCGGCGTGCGCCTGATGACGGACGAGCGCAGCATCGTGATCGAAGACGTGTTTCCCGGCAGCCCGGCGGAACAGGCCGGACTGGTCCCGGGCGACGCCATCATCGCGGTGGACGAAAACCCGGTCAGCGACGGGCCGGCGCAGGAATCCATCGAACGTCTCGGCGGAGAGCCCGGAACCGAATTCGAACTCACCGTGCGCGGCGCCGACGGCAAGGAACGCCGGCACCGTTTGAGCCGGGAATACGTGATGACGTCGACCCACGAGTTCCGCTGGCTGGAAAATGACTGGGGCTATTTTCGAATGACCCAGTTTTACAGCGAAAGCGCGATCCAGCTGCACGAAGCCATCGACTCGATTCTCGCCGAAGGCGGCGAATTCCGGGGTGTCGTCATCGACCTCAGAAACAATCCGGGAGGCATTCTGCAGCCCGCGGTGGATCTCGCTGACGGCTTCCTCGACGGCGGCCTTATCGTCACCACCAGCGGCCGCGCCGGCGTCATGGAAATGTCTTTCGCAGCGAGCGAAGGTCAATGGCTTCCGGGCGTTCCGCTGGTGCTGCTGGTGGACCGGGGGTCCGCGTCCGCCTCGGAGGTGCTGGCCGGTGCGCTGCAGGAGCACGGCCGGGCGCTGGTGGTGGGCGAACGCACTTTCGGCAAGGGATCGGTGCAGTCGGTGCTGCCGCTGCGCAACGGCGGCGGCATCAAGCTGACCACCGCCATGTATTTCACGCCGTCGGGCCGGTCGATCCAGGCGCGCGGCATCGTGCCGGACGTGGAAACGAGTGGAGTACATGCAGGCGGCGAAGCGGACGAACGGATCCGCGAATCGGACCTGGACCGGCACCTGGACGAGATGGGCCCTGCCCTCACCGAAGACGGGCTGCCGCGGAAATTACAAGTGGAATTTGACCTGGATGAAATCCTGGCCGTGCTCGAAAATGCCGGGCTGATTGCGGGTCCCGGCGAAGACTAGGATCGCGCTTCAGCCGGAACCGCGGCCCGGCGGCGATACCGGAAACGGCGTGACTTTCTCCCCGCTCTCGCGGTCACGAATCAGGCACTGGCCGCGTTTTTCCACTTCCTCGACACGAAGCACGCTCTGGATGGGCAGGTGCAGCACGCTCGCGTGCTCGAACTCCCGGCGCATTTTCTCCTCGGTCGGGTCGACCACCACGCCGTCGCTGGTGTCAAAGACCAGTCCCGAGACTTCCAGGAAGCCCCACAAGCCGCTGCTCGCCACTTCTTTGCTGAACAGCTCGTAAACCTTGCCGCCATTCAGGAAAACCACTTTGTAGAGTTTCTTGTCCGCCATGTCGTATCAATTATACCGGTTCAAGGTGTCGTCACTTCAGAAGTGACAGCGCCCGGGCAGTCAGTATGAACCCGATGCCGAAGCCGAATCCGGCCAGGTGGGTCCACCAGGCCACTGCTGCATTAGTGGGGTCAAATATCGTGTAAAGCAACTGCAGCGCAAACCAGGACCCGATCACGATCAAGGCCGGGACCCGCGCGAACTGCAGGTACAGGCCCAGCGGCAGGTAGAGCCCGATCCGGCGTGACGGAAACAGCGCCAGGTAAGCACCGACAACAGCGGATACGGCCCCGCTGGCGCCGATGATCGGGGTGGCAAGTTCAAAAAGCTTCAGCGCGACGAATACGTTGGCCAGCGCGCCGCCGAGAAGAAACACCAGCGCGGCGGCGAAATGCCCCAGCCGCTGCTCGATCTTGACCCCGAAGACCCAGAAGTACACCAGGTTTCCCGCCAGGTGAAGCCAGCTGTCGTGCAGGAACAGCGCGGTGAAAACACTCAGCAGGGGCAGGCTCCACCACGCGGACAGCGGCTGGTGAAGCAGGCGGGAAACTTCGACCGCCTGCATGCCGCCAAGGTCGATCAGGGCCTGGTGCAGGATGGGTGAAACACTGGCGCAGGCGAGAAAAACAAAGATGCAGGCCAGCGCGAGCCCGACCGTGACGAACGGCGCGAATTTCTGCCGGCTGGGCCACTGCGTGACGATCCCGCTTTTCACGGCGAATCAGCCCTCGACGAGAAAACGGTAATTCCTGTAGCGGAACACGGCTCCGTCACGGCGGATTTCGTCCAGGACCACCCCGCTCAGGCTGTCGCCCTCCTCCATGCGCTGTCCGTTGATCAACAGGAAGCGGTCTTGCGGGTTCTCCGCGTACACCATGACGCTGATGCGCATTTCGGGCAGGCTGCTGCGCACGTTCTGCGGGAGCGCCCAGAAACTGACCGGTTCCAGTTCGCGGGACCCGGTCAGGTCGTTGTCGGCGGGAGGCTGCGGTTCTGCGGCGGCTTCCGGAAGCGGCGAGGACGGTGATGGCCCGGCGGCTTCCTCCGCGGCCGCCGTCGTCACCGGCTCCGGGGTCTCGAATTCGGTAAACGAGCGGTTCACGGAGCGGCGCTTTTCGGACTGGGAGTCCGCTTCTTCCTGCGGGCCGGATTCCGGGCCGGGCTGTTCGGCGCGGTAATCCTCGACCGGTGTGCGCGGCAGCGCCGCGGCCGGGCTTTCGTGTTTTTCGAGTGCCCGCTGCAGCCCGTCAGTCGCCGGCGGCGGCCGCTGGCTTACCGCAGGCCCGGCGGAAACGGCTGATGTCTCCGCGACGGAAGGCTGCTCGCCAGTCTCGAACCAGGTCCGGGCGAACCAGCCCGCAAGCAACACGACCGGCACGGCGGCCAACAACCAGAGCCAGCGCGGCAGGCGCCGCCTGCCCTGGTCCGGGTCGTGATCAGCGGGGCTGTGAACGCCCGGCGTTTCGCCCAGCCGGCGCTGTTCTTCGGATTTCTTGAGCGCATCGAGCAGTATGGACACGGTCAGTCGCCCTCCTCCTGTTCATCGACCAGGCGCGGCTGGTCTATGGTCGGCGCCATCAGGTGAATCAGCGTCTGCGGACCGACGATACCGTCGGCAACCAGGCCCCGCTCACGCTGGAAATCAGTCAGCCAGCGTTCAAAACCGGCATCGAAACCGCCGGATCCCTCCCAGGGGGGATCGGCCATCGCGGCCATTTCCATGACAATATCGACCGCCGGCCCTGCCTGTCCCCGGCGAATTTCAAAGGGCCAGTCGGGCGCCTGCGGCCAGGCCGCCAGGAACTCTCCCAGCCACTGTCGCTCGATATCGGCGCGCGCCACGACCCGGCCATCGTCCGGCGATCCCAGCAAAATGTTCTCTCCCGCGAATCCCCGCAGCAACAGGAGACGTTCATCACCGGCGCGCAGGCGCAGCAGCACGGGAAGACCCAGGCCGCGAATCCGCGACCAACTCCCGGAATCCTCGAGGCAGGCGAACCCGGTTGCCGGCACACCCTCGCAGGCCGCACGCACGGCCGCAGCCGCCCCGTCCCGCCCCCACAGCCCCGCCAAGGCCCGCCAGGAGCGCGCGTGCTGGGCGTCCAGCCACAGCTCATCGAGCGTATCGACGGGGGCCTCGGCTTTTTCGGGCGGTGCTTCAGCGACTGCCGTCACTGCATCGTCCGGGATTTGCCCGGCAGGCTCGTTGACCTGCTCAGCAAGCGGCTCGGCAGATTGTTCGGACTCGAACATTTCGTCGCTGCCCATCCCGTTCCATTGCCACGTGGAGAGAATGACGGCGACCAGCATCAGGCCGGTAACGGCAGCCGTCAGCGGCACCCAGCGGTGTCCACGGACACGGCGCTCGGTAGGCTGGACTTCGTCCGCCGCCCGGTTCACGAGCCGCGGTCCGACACGTGTCGATTCACTGGCGTAAGCGCCCGCCAGTGCACGATCGGCAATGATATTGATCAGGCGCGGCACACCGTCGGAGCGCCGGTACAGCGATTTGAGGGCCGAGCGGGTAAACGGGTTCCCGGAGGCGCCGGCGACCATCATCCGGTGGCGCACATAGGCCCGGGTCTCCGCCTCGTCGAGCGGCTCGAGGTGGTAACGGGCGGTGACGCGCTGCGCCAGCTGGCGCAGGTCACTGCGCTGCAGAAGCTTTCTCAGCTCGGGCTGCCCCAGCAGGACCATCTGCAGCAATTTCTGCTTGGCGGTTTCCAGGTTCGTGAGCAGGCGAACCTGTTCCAGGGATTCCGGGCTGAGGTTTTGCGCCTCGTCTATCACGACGACGACGCGCCGGCCTTTTGCATGCTGGTCAAGCAGGTAGGCGTTCAGCGCATCGACCATGCCCTTGTTGCTGCCGGCGATTCCTTCGGTCGGTATGCCCAGCTCACCGCAGATCGTCTCCAGCAGCTCGCTCGGGGTCAGCAGGGGATTGAGGACCAGGGCGACCCGCGTATCTTCCCCGACCTGTTCCAGCAGGCAGCGGCACAGCGTGGTCTTGCCGGTGCCGACTTCCCCGGTGAGCTGCACGAAGCCGCCGGAGCCGCCCTGCCCCACGCCGTAAAGCAGGTGCGCCAGCGCTTCCCGGTGTTCCGGGCTCAGGTAAACGAAGGCCGGATCCGGCGTTATGGAAAACGGCGCCTCCGACAAACCGAAAAATTGCAGGTACACTCGCTCCCCCGTTACGGCCGATTCATGCGGGCTCAGTCATTCAGGTCCAGCAGGCTGGCGTTGCCGCCAACCGCCGCCGTGTTGATCGTCAGTGTTCGCTCCGTGGCGAAACGCAGCATGTAATGTGGACCTCCGGCTTTCGGTCCGGTTCCGGACAGGTTCTCGCCGCCGAACGGCTGCACGCCCACCACGGCCCCGATCATGTTCCGGTTAATATAACAGTTGCCCGCCCGGACCCGGCTGACGATGTATCGCTGGGTGCGGTCGATCCGGCTGTGCACGCCCAGCGTCAGGCCGTAATTCGTCGAGTTGATCTCGTCGATGACGCGGTCGAGTTCGCCGGAACGGTAGCGGACAACGTGCAGCACGGGGCCGAAAATTTCTTTCTCCAGCACCTTGATCGACTCGATTTCGAAAGCGCAGGGAGCCATGTAGTGGCCGTCCAGCCCGGGCGGCAGCGGCGTGCGGGCGATCAGGCGCTGTTCGCGCTCCATGCGCTCGGCATGGGCTTCGAGTTCGGCCAGCGCCGCGGCGTCGATAACGGGCCCCACGTCGGTCGACAGCTGCCACGGCAGGCCGATGACCAGTTGCTGCATGGCGCCGGCCAGCAGTTCCATGATCGTATCCGCGACGTCTTCCTGCAGAAACAGAACCCGCAAGGCCGAACAGCGCTGCCCGGCGCTGTGAAACGCGCTGCGGATAACATCCTGGACCAGCTGCTGCGGCAGGGCCGAGCTGTCCACCAGCATCGCGTTCTGGCCGCCGGTCTCGGCGATGAAGGTGGCCAGCGGCGCATCGCGCGCGGCCAGGGAGCGGTTGATGATGTGCGCCGTTTCCAGCGAACCGGTCAGGGCCACACCGGCGATTCGCTCGTCTGAGGTCAGCTTGGCGCCCACCACCGATCCGCGCCCGGGCACGAACTGCAGCGCCTCGCGCGGCACGCCGGCCTCGTGCATCAGGCGCACGGCGGCGGCCGCGATGGCCGGTGTCTGATCGGCCGGCTTGGCCAGCACGGTGTTGCCGGCTGCCAGCGCCGCGCTGACCTGGCCGGTAAAAATGGCGAGCGGAAAATTCCACGGGCTGATGCAGGCGAAAACACCCCTGCCGTGCAGGCTCAGTTCGTTGGTCTCCCCGGTCGGCCCCGGCAAACGCCTGGGTGCGTCAAAATCGCGGCGGGCCTGGGCGGCGTAGTACCTCAGAAAATCGACTGCTTCGCGAATTTCCGCCACCGCGTCGTGTGCCGTTTTGCCCGCCTCGCGTGCGAGCAGGACCATGAATTCGGGATGGTTCTCTTCCAAAAGGTCCGCGGACCGCTCGAGCATCCCGGCACGGCGCGCGCCGCGCAGGGCATCCCACTGCGGCTGGAAAGCGCGCGCCACACCAATGGCCGCGTCGACCTCGCTCAACGTCGCTTCGCGAACTTTGCCGATGGTGTCCGAGCCGCGGCCGGGGTCGATGTTGTCGGCGTGCTCGCTTTCGCGGTGCGCATCGGCCGGACAGGCCAGGATGGGCTCCACGTCCCAGCGTTCGCGCGCAAAAACCTGCATGCGTCCCGCCAGCTTGTGCACTTCGGTCTCGTTATCGAAGTTGACGCCTGCCGAATTCAGGCGCTCCTCGCCATAGAGATGACGGGGCAGCGGAATGTCCGGATGGTATACCGGGTCGTAGTTCGCCACCTTGTCGATCGGATCTTCGGCCACGGTCTCGATGGGCAGCCGGTCGTCCGACAGGCGGTTCACGAACGAGGTGTTCGAACCGTTCTCGAGCAGCCGCCGCACGAGGTAAGGCAGCAGGTCCTCGTGCCGGCCCACCGGTGCGTAAACCCGGCAGGCATGATTGAAGCCCTTTTCGCGCATGACCACGCCGTACAGGTCCTTGCCCATGCCGTGCAGGCGCTGGAACTCGTAGTCCAGCCGGTCACCGGCCAGTTCGGTCACCGCGGCAATGGTGTGTGCGTTGTGCGTGGCGAACTGGGGATAGAAAGCCTGGCGGTTGGCCAGGACTTTTTTCGCGCAGGCGATGTAGCTGACATCGGTATTGGCCTTGCGGGTGAATACCGGGTAACCGCCGAAACCTTCCACCTGGGCGTGTTTGACCTCGCTGTCCCAGTAAGCGCCCTTGACCAGGCGCACCGGGATACGCTGGCCCGATCGCCGGGACAACGCAGCCAGCAGGTCGATGACGGCCGGCGCCCGCTTCTGGTAAGTCTGCAAGGCGAGCCCCAGCCCGTTCCAGCCTTTCAGGTTCGGGTCGAGCAGGACAGCGGAAAAGACGTCGAGGGTCAGCATCAGGCGGCCCGCTTCCTCGGTGTCGACCGTCATGGCCATGCGATTGCTCAGCGCGAACTGCGCGAGCTCCAGCAGGCGCGGCGTCAGTTCCCGCAGCACGCGCTGTCGCTGCGCCTGTTCAAAGCGCGGATGCAAAGCGGACAGCTTCACCGAGATGCTGGGCGACTCGAAAATATTTTCGGGGCGCTCGCGCCGGCCGATCGCCGCGATGGCCGAGCGGTAAGCCTCCATGTAACGGTCGGCGTCCCGGGCGGTCAGGGCCGCCTCGCCGAGCATGTCGAAACTGTGACGGTATTCGCGATGCGCTTTCTCCTCGGAGCGATCCAGCGCCTCGTCGATGTTGCGGCCCATCACGTACTGGTAGCCCATGATTTTCATGGCCTGGCGAATCGCCGTGCGCACGACCGGCTCGCCGCTGCGGTTGGCCAGGCGTCTCAGGGTCGTCCTGATACTTTTTTGCGCGTCCTCGGACAGCGCAACGAGCTTGCCGGTCAGCATCAGCCCCCAGGTGGACGCATTGACCAGAACCGAGGGGCTCTTGCCGAGATGCGATTCCCAGTTGGCCTCGCCCAGCTTGTCCGAAATCAGTTTCTCGGCGGTGGCCTTGTCCGGTATGCGAAGCAGCGCCTCGGCGAGGCACATCAGCACCACCCCTTCCTCCGAGGAAAGATCGTACTGCTGCATGAATGCATCCATCAGGCCGCGTTCTTCCTTGCGCTCACGCACCGAGCGGACGAGGCGCTGGGCGCGCTCGTTGACCCGCTCCGCAGCCGCGGGTTCCAGGCGTGCCGTGGCCAGCAGGGCCGCGACAGCCTCGGTTTCGTCAGCGTGGTAGAGACCATCGATACGATCACGGTAGTCGTCGTGGGTCGACGGCCCGGATATCAGGAATTCGTGTGTTTCAACTTCGTTCAAGGAATCTCCTCCCGGCAGGAGCCGCTGCTGTTCGGTAACCGGCGGCAAACCCGGACGCTCAGATCGGGGATGCCTGATTCTACGCCGGGATTGCCGCTGAATAAACTTGCCGTGGTGAAAGGTGGCCTGCGCCGCGCGGGCAGGCCGGCCTGAAACCCTGCGACCTGGCCGAAAAGCGAAATAATGCTGACATGGATATCTGTTCGGCCCGCCCCAATACACCTAAAATACACATCCCGAACACAATACAGGCGCCAGCCCATTCCGAGCGGAGCACCAGCGAAATGAGCGACACACGAAACCAGCACAGCGACTCCTCCCCGCTGCACGATCTCGAAGGAAACGCAGACTTCATCAGCCGCCATATCGGCCCGCGGGAACACGATATCGATAAGATGCTCGCCGAGATCGGGGCCGAATCACTGGATGAACTGATCGCCAGCACGCTTCCGCCGAGCATCCAGACCGAAGCTCCGCTGGACCTGCCGGACGCCATCAGCGAGGAATCCACTCTGGCGCAATTGCGGAAAATGGCGGACCGCAACCGGGTCATGCACAGCATGATCGGCATGGGTTACCACGATACCGTGCTGCCGCCCGTCATTCTGCGCAACGTGCTCGAAAACCCGGGCTGGTACACCGCCTATACGCCCTACCAGGCCGAGATATCGCAGGGGCGTCTCGAGGCCCTGCTGAATTACCAGCAGATGGTCAGTGACCTGACCGGAATGCCCATCGCCAACGCTTCCCTGCTGGACGAGGCCACCGCGGCGGCCGAAGCGATGACAATGCTGCAGCGCGTGAACCGGAAATCGAAATCGACACGCTTCCTGGTGGACCCGGCCGTATTGCCGCAAACGCTGGACGTGGTGCAAAACCGGGCTCGCTACTTCGGTATCGAGGTCGTGGTGGCCGAACCGCAAGCGGCCGTCGCCGAGGGAGATTTCTTTGGTCTGCTGCTCCAGTACCCGGGTGTCGACGGCGAAATATGCGACCACGGCGCCACGATTGCGGCTGCGCACGAAAAGGGCGCGCTGGTCGCCGTGGCCACCGACCTGATGGGCCTGGTCCTGCTCAAGCCCCCCGGTGAAATGGGCGCGGACGTGGTCATCGGCTCGGCTCAGCGTTTCGGCGTGCCGATGGGCTTCGGCGGTCCGCACGCGGCGTTCTTTGCCACCCGCGACGCCTATAAGCGATCGATCCCCGGGCGCATCATCGGCGTATCGCAGGACAGCCGGGGCCGCACCGCGCTGCGCATGGCGCTGCAGACCCGCGAACAGCATATCCGCCGGGACAAGGCGACCAGCAACATCTGCACGGCCCAGGCGCTGCTGGCGGTTATCGCCGGTTTCTACGGCGTCTACCACGGCGCCGAGCGCCTGCAGCGAATCGCCATGCGCATTCACCGCATGACGGGCCTGCTGGCCAGCGGCCTGGAAGAATCCGGCTTCAGCTGCCGCCATCCGCATTACTTCGACACGCTGGTTTACGACGTCGGCGAAGAGGCGGCCGGGGCCATCCTGGAACGGGCCCGCGCGGCGGGCATCAACCTGCGCCACGTGGAAGCAGGCGTGATCGGCATCAGCGTGAATGAAAAAACGACGCGCGGCCACCTGGGGGCCCTGCTCGCAGCCTTTGCCGGGAGCGACGCGGTCCGCAGCGTGGAGGCAGTCGACCGCAAACTCGGCGCGGACTGGAGCGCGATACCCGAAAACCTGCAGCGCAGCAGCGAATTCCTGCAGCACCCTGTGTTTCGCGATTACCACTCCGAGACCGACATGCTGCGCTACCTCAAGCGCCTGGAAAACAAGGACCTGTCGCTGGCGCACGCCATGATTTCTCTCGGTTCCTGCACGATGAAGCTGAACGCCACGACCGAGATGATCCCGGTCACCTGGCCGGAATTTTCGAACATTCATCCTTTCGCGCCGGCGGATCAGACCGAGGGCTACCGCGCGCTGTTCCATGAACTGGAGAGAATGCTGGTCGCATGCACCGGGTACGACGCGGTCTCGCTGCAGCCCAACGCGGGATCGCAGGGCGAATACGCCGGGCTGCTCGCCATCAAGGCCTACCACGAATCGCGCGGCGACCATCACCGCGATATCTGCCTGATTCCCTCGTCCGCCCACGGAACCAACCCGGCCAGCGCGGCCATGGCCGGCATGAAAATCGTCGTCGTGGGCTGTGATTCGAACGGCAACGTGGACCTGGAAGACCTCAAGCGCCGGGCAGCGGAGCACGCCGAGCGGCTCGGTGCGCTGATGATCACCTACCCGTCCACCCACGGTGTGTTCGAGGAAGACGTGCGCGAAATCTGCGACATCGTGCACCAGAAGGGCGGACAGGTTTACCTGGACGGCGCCAACCTCAACGCACTGGTCGGCTGCGCCGCGCCGGGTGAATTCGGTGCAGACGTTTCACACCTGAACCTGCACAAGACATTCTGCATCCCGCACGGCGGCGGCGGGCCGGGAGTCGGGCCGATTTGCGTCGGCAAGCACCTCGAGCCTTTCCTGCCCGGGCACTCCATCGTCGACATCGGCGGATCATCGGCCGGCAACCCGGCGGTTTCGGCCGCGCCCTGGGGCAGCGCCAGCATCCTTCCGATCTCATGGAGCTATATTCGCATGATGGGCGGCCAGGGCATGAAAAAAGCCACCCAGGTAGCCATCCTGAGCGCGAACTACATCGCTCACCGCCTTGCGCCGGCTTACCCCGTGCTTTATACCGGCCGCAACGGCAGGGTCGCGCACGAGTGCATCATCGACATCCGCCCGTTCAAGGAGTCCTGCGGCATTAGCGAGGAGGACGTCGCCAAGCGCCTGATCGATTACGGCTTCCATGCGCCGACCATGTCCTTCCCGGTACCCGGAACACTGATGATCGAACCGACGGAAAGCGAACCGCTGTCCGAGATCGAGCGTTTCATCGAGGCCATGCTGGCCATACGCGAAGAAATCCGGGCCGTCGAGGAAGGCAGGATGGACGCGAACGACAACCCCCTGAAATGGGCGCCGCACACCGCCGCGGACCTCGCCGGCAACTGGCCGCACGGCTACGACCGGGCGCAGGCCGCCTACCCGGTGGCCGGCCTGTACGAAAGCAAGTTCTGGTCGGCGGTGAGCCGCGTGGACAACGTGTTCGGCGACCGCAACCTGCAATGCGCCTGCCCGCCGCCCGAGGCATGGGTCAGCGAGGCCGGAAACGACGACTGACTAGGGTCAGTCAGATAACGATTTCTTCCGCCGGTTGACGGCGGTTGTACGAAGAGGACATGACCCTGCCGTAGGCGCCCGCGTTCGTCACCAGCATGACGTCGCCTTCCTTGCAGGCAGGCAGCATGCGGTCCGCACCGACGATGTCGCCCGATTCACAGATCGGCCCGACCACCTGGTAGGTCATGGACGCTTCTTCTTCGAGCCGGTCCAGGTTCACGATGTGGTGGTAGGCGCCGTACAGCGCCGGGCGGATCAAGGAGTTCATCCCGGTCGCGATGCCAAGGTAGTTGTAGTCACCCTTGGACTTCAGTTGCGTGACGCGCGCCAGCAGCACTCCGCACTCGGAGGCCAGGTAGCGCCCGGGCTCCAGCCACAGGTCGACGTCGACATCCCCAAGCGTGCGTTCGAGCAGTTCGTCGAAACGCTCGAGATCCAGGGCCGCCTTTCCAGGCCGGTCGGGCACACCGAGCCCGCCGCCCAGGTCCAGTACGCGTGCGTCCGGGAACTTCGGCAGGACCGAGACAAATCGCTCCAGCTGCTCGCGCCAGACATCGACGTCCGTCACGCCGCTGCCGGTATGCGTGTGCAGCCCGGTCACGGTAGCGCCCTGTGCGCTGAGCGATTCCATTACCGCGTCGATGTCGCGCAGCGATATGCCGAACTTGGAGTCCGCACCGGCCGTGACCACCTTCTTGTGGTGGCCATAACCGGCCTCGAGATCGAGCCGCAGAAAAAGGGATTTTCCCGCGAACAGACCGGGCCAGTTGTGCACCGCCCAGGCGTTGTCCACGGTCAGTTGCACGCCCGACTTCAACGCGGCCTCGTATTCCGCGCGGGGCGCGAAGTTGGGTGTGAACAGCAGGTCCTGCTCTGTCACCCCGGGCACGTTTTCCAGGACGTGGCGAACCTCGTTCCAGGAAACGCATTCAAAACCGCAGCCCGCTGCGGCCAGGGCGCCGAGCAGGGCCGGGTGGTCGTTGGCCTTGATCGCGTAGAAGACGCGGCTGATGGACCGCAGGCCGTGCAGTCTCCGGGCCGCTTTCCTCGCCACGTCCAGGCGGTAGACAAAGGCGCTGTCGCGCCCTGCCATCAGTTCAAGCAATTCTTCGGCGTCCCGGCGCCACCAGGGCAAAGCGCTTTCCGTTCCGGTCACGCCGGCGTGCAAATCGTTCTGTTCCTGCATCTCGCTACCTTGCAACGAAAACGGCCTCCGCTGGGGAGGCCGCTTCTTCTGAATATCACTGCACGCCGAAAACTCAGGCGGTCATCGACGCCCTCATCTTCCTCAGGGCGTTTGCTTCGAGCTGCCGGATACGTTCCGCGGACACGCCGTAGCGGTCGGCCAGTTCCTGCAGCGTCAGCTTGTCTTCCTGCAGCCAGCGGCTGCGGATGATGTCCGTGCTGCGCTCGTCGAGTTCGTCCAGCCCGGCATACAGAAGGTTGTTGTGATGGTTGGACCAGTCTTCCTGCTCCAGTTCCAGCTGCGGATCGCGCGACTTGCTCTCCAGGTACGCCACCGGGGCGACGTAAGGCGTCTCGTCGTCCGCATTGTTCGGAAGGTCGAAACCGACATCCTGGCCGGAAAGACGGGACTCCATCTCGAGCACGACCTCGGGCTTCACGCCCAGGTCTTTCGCGACGGTCTGGACCTCGTCGTAGTTCAGCCAGCCCAGGCGTTTCTTGGACTTGCGGAGGTTGAAGAACAGCTTGCGCTGCGCCTTGGTCGTCGCGACCTTGACGATTCGCCAGTTCCTCAGGATGAATTCATGCATCTCGGCGCGAATCCAGTGCACCGCGAAGGAGACCAGGCGCACGCCGTGATCCGGATCGAAACGCTTGACCGCCTTCATCAGGCCGATGTTGCCTTCCTGAACCAGGTCACCGAGGTTCAGACCGTAGCCCGCGTAACCCTTGGCCACGTGCACGACGAAACGGAGATGCGCCAGCACCATGCGGCGGGCAGCCTCCAGGTCGCCATCTTCGCGATAGCGGCGGGCGAGATCTCTCTCTTCTTCAAGGGTCAGAACCGGAACACGGTTCACTTCCTGGATATACGCATCCAGGCTGCCTGTGCCGGCAGGGACCAGAAGATGGCTTGGTACCAGTTCTTTGCTCATTAATCCTCCAGGGCAGCGGGGAATTCTAGCACAAATCAGCGCTTTTTAAAGCGTGAAAACACGCATTGCGCCGCTGGTGCCTGCGGATCCCTCCGGTATCGCCCAAAATAATTTGACTGGTGGTTTTGACAAACAAATCCGCGCCGGGTTCCAAAAACAACAAACCTTTTTTATTCAATACCTTGTGCTACTCATGAGCGCGTTTCCCGCTCCGTTTGCGGCGCGGGACTTCAGGCAGACCAAACACCTTGAGATGATGCCTGACGGCCAGCCAGGAACCCAGCAAACCCAGCAGGCCGCCGCTTGCGAGCACCGCGGCGGTTTCGAAACCATCCAGGCCCAGCATGGAGAAACGGTTGCCGTAAGCGTCCAGCAACTGCTCGACCGGCGCGCGCAGGTACAGCAGGCTTCCCTCGAGCAATGCGAGCGCCAGCAAGGCGCCCGACAGGCCGTACCACAGCCCGGAATACAGGAAAGGCTGTCGAATGAAGCCGTTCGGCGCACCCACCATGTTCAGCACCTGGATCTGGGCGGACTGGCCGGAAACGTCAAGCCTTATCGTGTTGGCCACGACGACGACGACAGCCAGCGAGAACAGCAGGCCGAGGACCCGGGACAGCGCCTGGCCAAGCGTCATGATGCCTTCCAGGCGCTGCAGCCACTTGTGATCGACCTGGACGAGCTCAACGGCGCCCTGCGCTTCGAGCCAGCCGGCCAGCGCGGCAACCGCTGCCTCGAGGTCACCACCTTCTGCGACGTGCGGCGTGACGTGCAGCACCCAGGGCAAGGGGTTTTCATCGAACAGGTCCAGCGCCTGTCCGAGACCCGATGCCTCGCCGAATTCCAGCATGCCCGCAGCGGGCGACACGCTCTCGACCTGTGCGCCATGAAGCCTGCCGGCCTCGGCCGCGAGCGCCAGTGCCTCGCGCTCGCCGGCTGTGAGATCCAGAAAAACGGTGATCGAACCCCAGCTTTCGCGCTTCAGATCCAGTGCTTCGAGGTTCTTGACCACCAGGTGCAGCCCCAGCGGCAACGCCATCGCCAGGCCAAGCACCAGGATCGTCATCAAGGTGCCGAGCCGGTGCGCAAGCAAATTGCCCAGGCTGGAAAAAAAGCTGTACAGCTGCCGGCGCGCCCAGGACCGCAGCCGCCTGCGATAATTCCGTTCAGCCACGCTGCCCCCCTCCGATCTCCGAACCGGGAATATCGTGCGTCAGCGCTCCGTTCGAAAGCACCAGCACGCGCCGGCTCATGCGCCGGACCAGGGCGAGATCGTGGCTCGCAACCAGCACCGTGACGCCCTGCCGGTTGAGCTGGCGAAACAGCTCGAACAGCCCCATGGACAACTCCGGGTCGAGGTTGCCGGTCGGCTCGTCAGCGAGCAGGAGGGGCGGCATGCCCACGATCGCGCGGGCGATGCCGACACGCTGCTGTTCCCCGCCGGACATCGTCCCCGGCCAGGATTTTTCGCGCCCTTGCAAGCCAACCTTGTCCAGCGCGGCGCGAACGCGTTTGCGAATCTCGACGTAGTTGAAGCCGGCGATCAGCAAGGGCAGCGCCACGTTGTCGAACACGGTCTTGTCCGGCAGAAGCTTGTGGTCCTGGAAGATCATGCCGATACGCTGCCGCACCTGCGGCGCATGGCGCGAGGGTTTCCTGGTGAGGTTCTCGCCGTTGACGATGACCTGGCCGCCGCTGGGCCGTTCGAGCATGAGCGCGAGTCGCAGAAGCGTGCTCTTGCCGGCGCCCGAGTGCCCGGTCAGAAAGGCCATTTCACCCGCTGCCAGCTCGAAACTGACGTCCTTCAGGGCCGTGATGCCGCCCTCGTAACGTTTGCTGACGTGTTCGAAGGTGATCATCGGGTCGAGCGGTCAGCCGGAAGATTCACGCGACGGACGACGCCTGCGGCGGCGCTTTTTACTGTCGCCAGGCCCGCTATCCGCCCGGGCCCCGCCTGAACGGGGCCTGCCGCCGCCCCTGCCCCGTTTACCGCCGCCCTCGCGCCGCGGCTGCGGCGGCGCCTTCCTGACTTCCGGGAGCAGTTCCGGCCCGGCATGCTCTATCGGAATGGCGTAGCCGATGTAATCCTCGATTTCCGGCAGGTGGAAAGCATAGTGCTCGCAGGCAAAACTGATGGCCTCGCCCCGCGCACCGAGCCGGGCCGTGCGGCCGATCCGGTGCACGTAATCGGGCGCGTCCTGCGGCAGGTCGAAATTGATCACGTGAGTGACATCGGGAATGTGCAGTCCACGCGCCGCGACATCGGTTGCGACCAACACCGGGATTTCACCGTCGTGAAAGCGGCGCAGCAGCGACTGGCGCTTCTTCTGCGGCACGGCGCCGGAGATGGACGCCGCCTGCAGGCCGTTGGCTTCCAGCGTGCGCTGAACCCGGTCCGTAACAACCCGTGTATTGGCGAAGACCATGACCCGCCCGCTCTCGATGCGGCGCAGCAGACCGATCAACAACGGCATCTTTTCGTCATTGGCGGGGTAATAAACCGACTGGACCACGTTTTCGACGGTCACGTTCTCGGTTTCCACGCGCAGCAGCTCGGGTTCATTCATATGCTCGTATGCCAGTTCGAGCACGCGGTGCGAAAGCGTGGCCGAGAACATCAGGCACTGGCGTTCCGCCAGCGGCGGCAAGCGCCTGAGCACGTAGCGGATGTCCTTGATGAAGCCGAGGTCGAACATGCGGTCCGCCTCGTCCAGCACCATCACCTCGATGCTGTGCAGGTTGAACACTTTCTGTTTGAAGTAATCGATGATGCGCCCGGGCGTCCCGATCAGCACGTCGACACCCGCCTCCAGCGCCTTGCGCTGCTTGTCGTAATCGACACCGCCGTAAGCCAGTGCAAAGCGCAGGCCGGTCTCACCGCCCAGTTGCAGCGCGTCCTTGTGAATTTGCAGCGCCAGTTCCCGCGTGGGCGCCAGCACCAGGGCGCGGGGATTGAGTCCCTCTTCTGCGGGGCTCGACTCGAGCAGGCGCTGAAAGATGGTCAGCAGAAAGGCGGCCGTCTTGCCGGTGCCGGTCTGGGCCTGGCCGGCCACGTCCCGCCCGGTCAGCGCAATCGGAAGCGTCAGTGACTGGATCGGCGTGGCGTGCGTAAAACCCGCGTTGTCGAGCCCGGCGCGCAGCCCGGGGTTCAGGTCAAGGGAAGAAAAAGCCAGTTCTGTCAGTGGCTTACTGCTATCGGTGTTGTGCATTAATGCTCGCTCATAGGTGCGCCGGAACGTCTGGCCGACTTCCCTTCAGTGATTTTTCCGCAAAATCGCAGCAAGGGCTTGAAAATTGCTGCTCATGCCTTGAAATCGTTGAACAGTTCGGTTGAAATGAAGACCCGGCTTGCACAAACCATGTCCGGTTCCTTTTCGCACCCCGGGCCTCTGAATCAGTCCATATTAACCGTGCCGCTATCGATGTTCCAGTAACCTCACCGGCGCATTCAGGAGAAAAACAGTGAGCGATAAAATAATCCATGTAACCGATGGCAGCTTCGACGACGAAGTTCTGGGCGCCGAGGGACCGGTTCTGGTCGATTACTGGGCCGAGTGGTGCGGTCCCTGCAAAATGATCGCGCCCATCATCGACGAGATCGCCAGTGAATACGGTGACAAGCTCAAGGTGGCGAAGATGGATATCGACAGCAACCCCTCGACGCCCCAGCAGTACAACATCCGCGGCATCCCGACGCTGATGATTTTCCGCGACGGCAAAGTCCAGGCCATGAAGGTCGGCGCACTGACCAAGGGTCAGCTCAAGGCCTTTGTCGAGGAATCTGTCTGAGTCCTGAAATTGCCTGCCGCGGTTAACTGGACGACCCGCGGCAATCATGCTAATTTGTGTCCATCTGCGGCCGGGCTCCCGCCCGGCTGGCAACTTCCCTGAACATGCACCGGCGAGATGTGCCGGCAACCGGTTTATAAGCGAACCCTTTCGAACGGCTGATTTGCCATTCCCTGACATAGCCATTGCACAGGCTTGAGCACGATCATGAACCTTACCGACCTGAAACAGCAACCGATTTCCAAACTGCTCGAGATTGCGGACGAGATGAGCCTGGAGAACGTCGCCCGCTCCCGCAAACAGGACATCATATTCGCGATACTCAAGGCGCACGCCAAGAGCGGAGAAAGCATCTTCGGTGACGGCGTACTGGAAATCCTGCAGGACGGCTTCGGATTCCTGCGCTCCGCTGACAGTTCCTACCTGGCAGGCCCCGACGATATTTACGTTTCCCCGAGCCAGATTCGCCGCTTCGCCCTGCGCACCGGCGACATGCTGTCCGGCAAGATCCGGCCGCCAAAGGACAGCGAGCGCTATTTCGCGCTGCTCAAGGTCGAGGAAATCAACTATTCCTCGCCGGATGCAGCCAAGCGCAAAATCCTCTTTGAAAACCTCACTCCGGAGTTCCCGACCGAGCAGTACATCTGCGAGCGGGGCACCGGCAGCACGGAAGACATCACGGCCCGCATCATCGACCTCGTGTCGCCGATCGGCAAAGGCCAGCGTGGCCTGGTGGTATCGCCGCCCAAGGCCGGTAAAACCATCATGCTGCAGAACATCGCCACCAGCATCCGGGCCAACCACCCCGATTGCAAGATGATTATCCTGCTGATCGACGAACGTCCGGAGGAAGTCACCGAAATGCAGCGTTCGGTTGACGCCGAGGTCATTTCCAGCACGTTTGACGAACCGGCCTCGCGCCACGTTCAGGTCGCCGAGATGGTTATCGAACGGGCCAAGCGGCTGGTTGAACACAAGCTTGACGTGGTGATCCTGCTCGACTCCATCACGCGCCTGGCCAGGGCCTACAACACGGTCGCCCCCTCGTCGGGCAAGGTATTGACCGGCGGTGTGGACGCCAACGCACTGCAGCGCCCGAAGCGCTTTTTCGGCGCCGCGCGGAACGTTACCGAGGGCGGTTCCCTGACGATCATCGCCACCGCGCTGGTAGAAACCGGCTCGAAGATGGACGAGGTGATTTACGAGGAATTCAAGGGCACCGGCAACATGGAAGTTCACCTGAGCCGCCGCATCGCGGAACGGCGCACTTACCCGGCCATCGACATCAACCGATCCGGCACGCGGCGCGAGGAACTGATGATCGGCCAGGATCAGCTGCAGAAAGTCTGGATCCTGAGAAAGCTGCTGCACCCGATGGACGAGGCGCAGGCCATCGAGTTCGTGCTCGACAAGATGAAGGCGACCAAGACGAACGCCGAGTTTTTCAATTTCATGAAGCGCTAAGCCCGCGCCCGAAGCGCGAGCTTCATTTCAGCCCAGTGTTTCAGCCGCGGCGCTCAGCGTCTGCGCATTGATCGCTGCGGTGTAACTGACATCCCGTTCGATACCCCGCAATGACTTCTTGATCATTCCTTCCAGGTTGGGGCGTTTTTCTTCCGGTGTCTCGCCCTGGCCGATGCCGCCGCCGAATTCAACGATGGCTTCAACGCCGGAATCGAGCGCGGTAACCATGTTGGCGTGCCAGAGCACCGGGTTGAATAGCTGGAAAAACAACCGTGAGCGCAGCTGCTGCGGATCATCGTCATGCAGACCGCCGCTGAAATTGGATAACACGGGAACTTCGGGCGCCGCAAAATCGGTGGCGGCGAGGTCCTGCCTGAAATGCCGCGCCGCGCCGACCATGTAATAGGTATGAAAAGCGCCCTCGGTCTTCAACCGCACCGCGCGCTTGCGTGGAAATTGTTCTGAGACGAACTTTTCGACCTGCTCCAGGTCGTCTGCATTTCCCCCGATCACGGTCTGTTGAGGCATGTTGCAGCCGGCCACCGCGCAGTGGTAACGCTCAGCGATCGGGCGGATCGTATCGATATCCATCGGAAAAGCGGTCATCTCGCCTTCACCGTATTCACCCATCAGCTCGCCGCGCCGGGCAACCAGCTTGAGCGCGCTCTCGAAGTCCAGGGAACCCGCGGCCACCAGCGCAGAGTATTCACCCAGGCTATGCCCGGCCGCGATCGAGGCCCGAACGCGCCCGCCAGTCAGATCCCGGAGCACTTCGAGACAGGCGACCGAGTGGGTAAGCAGCGCCGGCTGAGTGAATCGCGTCAGGTTCAGCCTGCCTTCCGGATCGTTCGCCGAAAGCGCCGCGATATCGTATCCAAGCACCTCTCCGGCCCTTTCGTAGATCGTTCGAGCGGTGGCGAATTCGCGGCACAGGTCGCTGCCCATGCCGGCGTACTGCGATCCCTGCCCGGGAAAAACAAAGAGGATGTTCGTTTGACTGTCGGTCATCTTGCGGCCCGTGAAGCAATTGAGCGCGTAGAATATCCAGCGCTTTTCAGCAAAGCAAGACAGTGCCGGGACAGCAAGGGCCTTCGGGCCGTGCGGCCGGCCCGGTCAGGAAATCGCGGCGAAGGCCTCGCAAACTTGGGGCGGCGCCTGAACCAGCTCGATCAATACACCTTCGCCACCGACGGGAAACGCCTCGTCTCCCCTGGGGTGAATGAAGCAGACGTCGAAGCCGGCCGCACCCTTTCGAATGCCGCCCGGAGTGAAGCGCACACCGTTGTCGCGCAGCCACTGCTCGGCCGCGTTCAGGTCGTCGACCCACAGGCCGACATGGTTCAGCGCGGGCTTGTGCACGGCCGGCTTTCTTTCAGCGTCCAGCGGCTGCATCAGGTCGACTTCCACCCTGAAAGGTCCCGAGCCCAGCGTGGCGATGTCTTCATCGACGTTTTCACGTTCACTGCGAAAATTACCGCTGTAATCGAGTCCGAGCATGTCGATCCAGAGCGAGCGCAGGCGCTTCTTGTCGAGCGCGCCGACGGCGATCTGCTGGATGCCCAGTATCCTGAACGGTCGTTCAGTCATTTCTTTCTCCGCGTTTTTCGTCTGCAGGACCTGCGCGGGCGGCCAGGAAACGCCGCAAAAGGGCCCGCGCCGCCAGGTTGGGCGGCAGGCGGCCTGCAGCAACCTCTTTTTCCAGCTCCGGCAGGTCGTGCCTGAGCCCGGGGTCGTCGCGCAGGGCGGCAACCAGGCTGTCATTGAGTTCCGCCCACATCCAGGACAGGGCCTGGCCGGCTCGCCGCGGGGCCAGGAGACCCTTTTCAAGCAGCATCGCGTGATGCCGAAGCACGGCTTCCCAGGCCTCTTCGATACCCTCGCTCTCGAGCGAGGAGCAGGTTTGCACGGGCACGCTCCAGCCTTCGATACGCGGGCGCAGCAGCCGCAGGGCGTTGCGGAACTCGAGCGCAGATTCATCGGCGATCCGCTTTAACGCGCCATCGGCCTTGTTGATCAACACCAGGTCGGCCAGTTCCATGATGCCGCGCTTGATGGCCTGCAACTCGTCGCCGCCGCCGGGCTGCAGCAGCAGCGCGAACATGTCGGTCATGTCCGCCACCATGGTCTCCGACTGCCCGACCCCCACCGTCTCCACGATTACCAGGTCAAAGCCGGCCGCCTCGCAGACGACCAGCGCCTCGCGCGTGCGCCGGGCGACGCCGCCGAGGGTGAGCCCGGATGGAGAACTTCGAATGAAGGCCTCGCTGCTGCGCGCCAGCGACTCCATGCGCGTCTTGTCGCCGAGTATGGAGCCCCCGCTGATCGCAGAAGACGGGTCGACCGTCAGTACCGCCACGCGCCGGCCCTGAGCGATGGCGTGATTGCCCAGCGCTTCGATGAAGGTGGACTTGCCGACACCCGGCGCACCGGATATGCCAAGCCGTATCGAACCCCCGGCGCGAGGCATGAGTTGCTTCAGCAGGGAATCCGCCTCGTCGCGGTGCTTCGGGTGAGTGGACTCGACCAGCGTGATCGCCCTCGCGAGCGATCGGCGGTCGCCCGCGAGCACCTTCGCGGCCAGTGCGGCCGCGCGAACGGTCGAATCCTTGTCGCGGGTCTCCCGGGGCACTGGCTATTTCAACTCCAGTATCCGGTCACCCACTTCCAGGCTGCCCCCCGCCTGGCAGTAGATTTTCGCCACGATGCCGTCATTTTCCGCACGCAGGGTGTTTTCCATCTTCATCGCTTCCAGCACCGCCAGCGCGGAACCGGCGCTGACCTCGTCTCCTTCCTTGACGGCCAGCGAGACGAGCAGGCCGGGCATCGGGGCGAAGAGAATCTTTGAAGAATCCTTGCGTATTTTTTCGGGGATGTGCTTCAGGAGCCTGGCGGCCTCGGGCGTGAGCATGCGGACATTGGCCTGGAAGCCTCCGTGTACGAGTCGGTAGTTCTGCAGGTTGCGCTCGACGCGGACGAATACCTGCTCGCCGTTCACGGTGCCGTCAAAGAGTTTCTGCCCGAAAATCCAGGACGTGCGGATCACGTGCCGCCTGCCGCGGTACTCGACCACGTAGCCCTCGCCGTCGGGCACGATGGACACCGGTATATGCCGTCGATTCAGAACAGCCACGTATTCCGTCGGCGTGCGGCGCTCATGGCCCGGCAGCTGCCCGTGGATGCCGGCGGCGCGGTCGCGGTAGCGGCGGAAGACATACGCAGCCACGCAGATGATGATGCTCGGATCCTCCAGCGGCATGTCGGCCGCGCTGAAACCGTCCGGGTATTCGACGCCGATCATGTCCGTGCTGATATCGCCGGAAACGTATCGCGGGTGAACCATCAGGGTCGACAGGAAACTGAGGTTGCTCGCCACACCGCGAATCAGGAAGCGGTCCAGCGCAGCGCGCATGTGCCGCATGGCCTCCTCGCGGTCTTTTCCACGGGTGATGAGCTTGGCGATCATCGGGTCGTAAAACATCGATACTTCGCCGCCTTCGTACACACCCGTGTCAACGCGGATGTTGTCGTCATCTTCCGGCGGCTGGTAGTGCACGAGCCGACCGGTGGACGGCAGGAAATTCCTCAGCGGGTCCTCGGCGTAGACGCGCGCCTCGATGGCCCAGCCGTCAATCCGCACGTCCTCCTGGCGGATCGGCAGTTCTTCCCCGGCGGCTACCCGGATCATCAGTTCCACCAGGTCGAGCCCGGTCGTCAGTTCCGTCACCGGGTGCTCCACCTGCAGGCGGGTGTTCATCTCCAGGAAGTAAAAATTCCGCTGCGCATCTACGATGAACTCGACCGTGCCGGCCGAACGGTACTCGACGGCCTCGGCCAGCGCGACGGCCTGTGCGCCCATCTTGCGCCGCGTCGCCTCGTCCAGGAACGGGGACGGCGCTTCTTCGATCACTTTCTGGTGGCGCCTCTGCAGCGAGCACTCGCGCTCGTTCAGGTAGACCGTATTGCCCTGGCTGTCCGCCATCACCTGGATTTCAATATGCCTCGGCTGCTCGATGTATTTTTCGATCAACATGCGGTCGTCGCCGAAGCTGGACCGGGCCTCGTTGGCGGCGCGCTCGAAACCTTCGCGGCACTCGTCGTCGTCCCGCACAATGCGCATGCCCTTGCCGCCGCCGCCGGCAGAAGCCTTGAGCATGACGGGATAGCCGATTTCGTTTGCGGCCTCGACCGCGTGCTCAGCATCCCGCAAGCCGCCGTCGATACCCGGGATCACGTTGACCCCGGCCTCGGCCGCCAGTCTCTTGGAAGCGATCTTGTCGCCCATGGTCTCCATGGCGCGCGGACGGGGTCCGATGAAAACGATGCCTTCCGCTTCGAGCGCCCGGCAGAAGCCGGCGTTCTCCGAGAGAAAACCGTAGCCGGGGTGCACGGCCTGGGCGCCGGTATCCAGGCAGGCCCGGATGATGTTCTCCTGGACCAGGTAACTCTCGGCGGCCGGTGAAGGTCCGATGTGCACGGCCTCGTCGGCCATTTTCACGTGCAGCGCGTCGCGGTCCGCATCGGAATAAACGGCGACGGTGGCAATACCCATCTCGCGCGCGGTCCGTATCACGCGGCAGGCGATTTCACCCCGGTTCGCAATCAGAATTTTGTCAAACAATGGCCGATCCTCGTTCGAACCGGTCCGTTTCCGGACCCTTAAAGTGGAATGTTGTCATGCTTGCGCCACGGGTTTTCGAGTTTCTTCTCGCGCAGGATGGCCAGCGAACGGCAGATGCGCTGCCGCGTGCTGTGCGGGGCGATAACATCGTCGATGTAGCCGCGGCTGCCGGCAATGAACGGGTTGGAGAACTTGCGGCGGTATTCCTCGGTGCGCTTGGCAATTTTCTCCTTGTCGTCCAGGTCGCTGCGGAAAATGATTTCGACCGCCCCTTTCGGACCCATAACCGCGATTTCAGCGCTCGGCCATGCCAGGTTCACGTCTCCGCGCAAATGCTTGGAACTCATCACGTCGTAGGCGCCGCCGTAGGCCTTGCGCGTGATGATGGTCACCTTCGGAACCGTCGCCTCGGCATATGCGTAGAGCAGCTTGGCTCCATGACGAATGATGCCGCCGTACTCCTGTGCCGTACCCGGCATGAACCCCGGCACGTCGACAAACGTGACAATCGGAATGTTGAAGGCGTCGCAAAACCGGACGAAGCGGCCCGCCTTGATCGACGACTTGATATCCAGGCAGCCCGCCTGGACCATCGGCTGGTTGGCCACGATGCCCACCGTGTGGCCGTCCATGCGGGCAAAACCGATCACGATGTTCTGCGCGTGCTCCGGCTGCAGTTCGAAAAACTCGTAGTCGTCCGCGATTTTGTTGACCAACTCCTTGATATCGTAAGGTTTATTCGGATTATCCGGGACCAGCGTATCCAGCGACATCTCCACGCGGGCCGCCGGGTCCGGGGTCGGCCGGTACGGCGGTTTTTCACGGTTGTTCGCCGGCAGGTAGTTGAAGAAGCGCCGGATCATCATCAGGGTTTCCACGTCGTCGTCGTAAGCGCAGTCGCATACCCCGGAAACCGTTGAGTGAGTCATCGCGCCGCCGAGCTCCTCGGCGGTGACCGCCTCGTGCGTCACCGTCTTCACCACGTCGGGGCCGGTAACGAACATGTACGAAGTGTCTTTGACCATGAATATGAAGTCGGTCATCGCGGGCGAATACACCGCGCCGCCGGCACAGGGCCCCATGATGACCGAGATCTGCGGAATGACGCCGGAAGCCAGGACGTTACGCTGGAATACTTCGGCGTATCCGCCCAGCGAAACCACCCCCTCCTGGATGCGCGCCCCGCCCGAGTCGTTCAGGCCGATCACCGGAGCGCCGATCTTCAGCGCGTGATCCATGACCTTGCAGATCTTTTCCGCGTGCGCGCCGGACAGTGATCCGCCGAACACGGTGAAATCCTGGCTGAAGACCAGCACGAGCCGGCCGTTGATCGTGCCGCTGCCGGTCACGACGCCGTCGCCCGGAATTTTCTTGTCCGCCATGCCGAAATCGTTGCAGCGATGCTCGACGAACATGTCCCATTCCTCGAAACTGTCCTCGTCGAGCAACAGGCTCAGGCGCTCGCGGGCCGTGAGCTTGCCGCGGGCGTGCTGGCTGTCGATGCGTTTCTGTCCGCCGCCGAGCAGGGCCGCTTTTCGTTTTCGTTCCAGTTCGTCGATGATTTCCTGCATGCTCTCTCCTCGCAGGGTCGCGGGGGCTTACCCGCGCCCGAAAAAAGTCAAGCGCCGCGCGCCGCCCTGATCAGGCCGAGCACGTCGTGCGCGGCCTCCAGGATATTGGTGCCGGGCCCGAACACCGCCGCAACCCCGGCGTCCTTCAGCATAGCGTGGTCCTTGGGCGGGATCACACCGCCGCAGACCACGATGATTTCATTCGCCCCTTCTCGCGCCAGGCCCTCGATAACCTGCGGCACCAGGGTGCGGTGTCCGGCCGCCTGCGACGAAATGCCGACGACGTGCACGTCGTTCTCGATCGCCTCGCGCACGGCCTCGTCCGGAGTCTGGAACAAGGGCCCGATATCCACGTCGAAGCCGATATCGGCAAAGGCCGTCGCGATCACCTTGGCTCCCCGGTCGTGTCCGTCCTGGCCCAGCTTGCAGACCAGGATGCGCGGCCTGCGCCCTTCTGCGGCCGCGAACGCTTCTATGTCTTTCTGAATGTCCATGAATTCCTGGGCTCCCGCGTAAACCGAACCGTAAACGCCCTTGATGGACTGCACCGAGGCGCGATGGCGTCCGAAAACGGCCTCGAGCGCGCTCGAGATCTCCCCCACGGTGGCGCGCGCCCGGGCGGCTTCTATCGAGAGGCCCAGAAGACAGCCCGAACCGTCGCGGGCGGCCTGCTCGAGGGCCTCCAGCGCTTCCTTGCAGACCGCGTCATCGCGTGCTTCCCGAACCTGCCGTATGCGCTCGACCTGCGACTCGCGCACGGCGCTGTTGTCGATGTCGAGGATGTCCACGTCGGGCTCTTCATCCAGTTCGTAGCAATTGACCCCAACGATGCGGTCCTCGCCGCGATCGATGCGCGCCTGCCGCCGGGTGGCGGCTTCCTCGATACGCATCTTCGGAATGCCGGCTTCCACCGCCCGTGTCATGCCGCCCATTTCTTCCACTTCCTCGATCAGCCGGCGGGCTTCATTTACCAGCTGGTCCGTCAGGTTCTCGACGTAGTAGGAACCGCCCAGCGGATCGGCCACGCGCGTCAGGCCGGTCTCGTCACGCAGCACGAGCTGGGTATTGCGCGCGATGCGCGCGGCAAAATCCGTCGGCAGGCTGAGCGCCTCGTCAAAGGAGTTCGTGTGCAGGGACTGGGTTCCGCCGAGCACGGCCGCCATCGCCTCGACGGTCGTGCGGATGATGTTGTTGTAGGGATCCCGGGCCGTGAGACTGGCGCCCGAGGTCTGGCAATGGGTGCGCAGCGCAAGCGAACGCGGGTCTTTCGGATCGAACTTTTCCGCCATGAGCGACGCCCACAGCAGGCGCGCCGCGCGCAGCTTGGCCACTTCCATGAAGAAATCGGTGCCGATGGCAAAGAAAAAGGAAAGACGCGGCGCAAAAGCATCGACATCCAGGCCGCTGTCAATGGCAGCACGCACGTACTCGATGCCGTCGGCGATCGTGTAAGCCAGTTCCTGCGCGCAGGTCGCCCCCGCTTCCTGCATGTGGTAACCCGAAATCGAGACCGAATTGAAGCGCGGCATGTTGGCGGATACGTAGCCGATGATGTCGGTGACGATGCGCATCGACGGCTCAGGCGGATAGATGAAGGTGTTGCGGACCATGAACTCCTTCAGGATGTCGTTCTGCAGGGTCCCCGAAAGCCGGTCCGGCGCCACGCCCTGCTCCTCGGCGGCGACGATGAACATCGCCATCACCGGCAGCACCGCCCCGTTCATCGTCATCGATACCGACATTTTGTCCAGCGGAATGCCCTGGAAAAGGATTTTCATGTCCTCGACGCTGTCGATGGCCACGCCGGCCTTGCCGACATCCCCTTCGACCCGCGGGTGATCGGAATCGTAGCCGCGGTGCGTCGCCAGGTCGAACGCCACCGACAGACCGGTCTGGCCGGCCTCGAGGTTGCGCTGATAGAAGGCGTTGGATTCCTCGGCCGTGGAGAACCCGGCGTATTGCCGCACGGTCCACGGGCGGCCGGCGTACATGGTGGCCTTCGGGCCGCGAACATAGGGCGGAAAGCCCGGCAGGGAATGCGCGTGATCGAGACGCTCCGTGTCCCGCGCGGTGTAAAGCGGTTTTATGCGAATGCCTTCGGGTGTTTCAGTGTCCAGGCTTTCGAGGGGACGTTCACGGCACTCCTTTTCAGCCAGTGCCCGCCAGTCATCCAGTGTCTTTCGAGGAAATTCCGCCATGCCAACACCCATTCAAAGAGCAAGGAAGGCGAGCCGGCGCAGCATGCGCCGGCCGCTCAGAGGCTTAAACTACCTGCTCTCCGCACCGTCCGCAAACAAACGAAACGGCACGGGCAGCCACTCCGGACTCACCGGGCGGGCCCGGAATGCCGGGGTCCGGGCCGTGAATCGAGCCGGTCCTGCAAAAAATCAGAGCAGGCTTTCCACCGCCTTGCGTTCGTCCCGAAGCTCGGCGTCGCTGGCATCCATGCGTGCGCGGCTGAACGCATCGATCTCCAGGCCCTGCACGATCTCGTAATCACCATCTTTGCAGACGCAGGGGAAGGAATAGACGATGCCGGGCTCGATCCCGTAGCTGCCGTCGGCCGGGACCGCCATGGATACCCAGTCGCCCCCGGGCGTGCCCAGCGCCCAGTTGCGCATGTGATCGAGCGCAGCCGAGGCGGCCGAGGCGGCGCTGGATGCGCCGCGGGCCTTGATGATCGCCGCGCCGCGCTGCTGCACCACCGGAATGAAGTTCTCCACGTACCAGTCGTGATCGACCTTGCCGGCCACGCCCGCGCCGCCGACCTCGGTAAAGCGGATGTCCGGGTACTGGGTCGAGGAGTGATTGCCCCAGATGACCATTTTTCGAATCTCGGAATGGTGCGTTCCGATGCGGTCGGACATCTGCGCCAGGGCGCGGTTGTGATCGAGGCGCGTCATCGCGGTGAAGTTGCGCGGGTCGAGGTCCGGCGCGGCCGCCTGCGCGATCAGGGCGTTGGTGTTGGCCGGGTTGCCGACGACCAGGACCTTGATGTCCCGGCTGGCAACCTTGTTCATGGCGGCGCCCTGGGGACCGAAAATCTTGCCATTGGCGGACAACAGGTCGCTGCGCTCCATGCCCGGCCCGCGCGGCATCGCACCGACCAGCAGCGCGTAATCGGCATCCTGGAAAGCGGTTTCCAGGTCGTCGGTCGCAACCACGTCCGCCAGCAGCGGGAAGGCCGAGTCGCGCAGTTCCATGACGACACCTTCCAGCGCGCCGAGCGCCGGGGTGATTTCAAGCAACTGCAGGATCACCGGCTGATCGGGGCCAAGCATGTCACCGGCTGCGATACGGAAACAGAGCTGGTAGCCGATCTGGCCTGCTGCACCTGTGACGACGACTCTTACGGGACGGTTCATAACAACTCCTCGTGCATATCCTGGTTTAAAAATCTGACGTGTCGGCGGTCCTGCACACAGGGCCGCGCCCAAACGGTATCATTGTAGCGGAAAATTTTAACGGTCCCATTTGACTTGCGTCCCCTTATGAACCCATTGCCGCGGAGTTCCAGCCATGCCAAGCACACGCCATTCGGGCAGCAGACGGTCGTCCCTGCTTTTTTCCCTTCTCACGGTTTTTTGCCTTACGGAGGTCGCCATGGCCGCTGATCGCGTCACCGGCGAGTTGTTCGCCACCCGTTCCGAGGTGATTGCTCCGCACGCGATGGCGGCCACCAGCCATCCGCTGGCGACCCAGATCGCGCTGGAGACCATGAAAAAGGGCGGCAACGCGATTGACGCGGCCATCGCCGCCAACGCGGCGCTCGGCCTGATGGAGCCGACCGGAAACGGCATCGGCGGCGACCTGTTCGCCATCGTCTGGGACGCGAAAAGCGGGAAGCTGCACGGCCTGAACGCGTCCGGCCGCTCGCCCCGGTCGCTGACCCTGGAGTGGTTTCAAGAGCAGGGGCTCGAGTCGATTCCGCCATACGGTCCGCTGCCGGTATCCGTCCCGGGCACGGTCGACGGCTGGTTCGAACTGCACGGCCGCTTCGGCAGCCTGCCGATGAGTGAAATCCTGAAGCCCGCCGTCGAGTATGCCCGCAACGGCCATCCTGTTCACGAGACCATCCAGCACTACTGGGAAATCAGCGTCGAACGGCTGTCGGAGTACCCCGGTTTCACCGAGCAGATGACCATCGACGGGCGCGCGCCCGAGGTCGGTGAGCCGTGGAAGAATCCCAACCTGGCCAACACGCTGGAACGTATCGGCCGCGAGGGGCGCGATGTCTTTTATACCGGCGACATCGCGCGCGTAATCGGCGCTTACATGCAGGAGAACGGCGGATTCCTGTCCTACGAGGACATGGCGTCCCACCGCAGCGAATGGGTGGAGCCGGTCGCGGTGAACTACCGCGGTTACGACGTGTGGGAACTGCCGCCCAACGGCCAGGGCATCGCGGCGCTGCAGATCCTGAACATCCTGGAACAGCACGACGTCGCCTCGATGGGCTTCGGCTCCGCCGACCACGTGCACCTGTTCCTGGAAGCAAAAAAGCTGGCATTCGAGGACCGCGCCCGGTTTTACGCGGACCCGGAGTGGATGGACGTTTCCGTCGACCGGCTGCTTTCCAGCTCCTACGCCCGTGAAAGGAACGCGCTGATCAACATGCAGGAAGCGGCCGACTCCTATCCGCACGGCGACCCCGCCGTGCTGCGCGCGGGCGATACGATCTACCTGACGACCGCGGACGCCGAGGGCAACATGGTCTCGCTGATCCAGAGCAACTACCGCGGCATGGGCAGCGGCATGACACCGCCGGGCCTCGGCTTCGTGCTGCAGGACCGCGGCGAGCTGTTCACCCTTGAAGCCGGTCACCCCAACGCTTACGCGCCGGGCAAGCGCCCCTTCCACACCATAATTCCTGCGTTTATCACGAAAGACGGCAAGCCCTGGATCAGCTTCGGGCTGATGGGCGGCGGCATGCAGCCGCAGGGCCACGCGCAGATCGTGATGAACCTCGTCGATTTCGGCATGGGCCTGCAGGAAGCGGGGGATGCGCCGCGCATCCACCACTCGGGGTCAAGCGAGCCGACCGGCGATGTCATGGAAGACGGCGGTATCGTCAACCTGGAAACCGGCTTCGGCTACGAAGTCGTGCGCGAACTGATGGCCCGGGGCCACCGCATCCAATACGCGCGCGGGCCGTTCGGCGGCTACCAGGCGATCATGAAGCACCCGCAGCACGGCACCTGGTTCGGCGCCTCGGAATCACGCAAGGACGGCCAGGCCGCAGGTTTCTGATCAGGTGAAAATCGTCATCGACCAGAACATCCGCGGCGCCGAGGCCACCTTCGCCCGGCACGGCGACGCCGTTTACATGGACGGCCGGTCGATCCGGCGTGAACACCTGGAGGACGCCGAACTGCTGGTCATCCGCACGACCACCCGGGCCGACGCCGAACTGCTGGAAGGCACGCCGGTGCGTTTCGTCGGCACCACGGCCATCGGCACCGACCACCTGGACATTCCCTGGCTGGAAGGCAACGGAATCCGCTGGTGCAACGCACCGGGCTGCAACGCCGACTCGGCGGCCCAGTACACGCTGGCGATGATCTGGCTGGCCTGCCAGCGGCTGGAAAAGCAGCTTGCAGGCCTGAAAGCCGGCATCATCGGCCGCGGCAACGTGGGCTCGCGCGTGCAGAAACTGCTGCGCACGCTTGGCGTGGAAACCGTCGCCAACGACCCGCCGCTGACCGATGCCGGCGTCAGCGGCCTGGTTTCGCAGGCGCAGGCCCTGGACTGCGACATCGTCTGCCTGCACGTGCCTCTGACCCGCGCAGGACCCTGTCCTACGCTCGGCATGATCGGCCCCGATCAGCTGGAGCAAATGCCGAGCGGCGCCCTGCTGGTGAATACCGCCCGCGGCGACGTGGTCGACGGCCCTTCCCTGCTGGAGGGGATCGAGAGCGGGCGCATCCACGCTGCGCTCGACTGCTGGCCCGGCGAACCCGGCCTGGACCCGCAGCTTTTGCAGCGCGCGGTGGTGGCCACGCCCCACGTGGCCGGCTACAGCGATGACGGCAAGCGCAACGGCACGTGGATGGTGTACCAGGCGTTTCGTGACTGGGCCGGCCTGCCCCCGGCCGAACGGGACGAATCCGGACTGCCGCGGCTGGAACTGGACGTCAGCCGGGCGGACTGCCCGCTGACAGCCGCACTCGAGGCAGCCTGCTTCGTACCCCGGCACGACGCCGCGATGCGTGCCCTGGCGGCGGACAGCGGCGCCCTCGCGGCCGGTTTCGACCGCCTGCGCAAGCAATACCCGTTCCGGCGCGATTTCCACGGCTGGGACATCAGCGGCGGCGACAGCCATGCGCCGCTGGCGGCACTCGGATTCAGAGTGCGTGGCCGGTGATCGCCCGGGGACGCCACCAGGCCGCTGCCGGGCCGCCCGGTGATTCGGCGAACCTGCTGTCGCCAGGCTGTTGCTTTGGATGGACTCAGCCTGTATCGTGCGCGCGCCCTTTGGGTATCGTGAAGAACAGGAACCTGCCGTGATCGAAAACCTGCGCAACATCGCCATCATCGCCCATGTCGATCATGGCAAAACCACGCTGGTCGACCAGCTCCTGCAGCAGTCCGGCACGCTCGGGGAGCGCGCGGCCACGCCCGAGCGCGTCATGGATTCGAACGAACTCGAACGCGAGCGCGGTATCACCATCCTGTCCAAGAACACCGCCATCCGCTGGAACGACGGCGAAACCGACTGGCGCATCAACATCGTCGACACGCCGGGCCATGCCGATTTTGGCGGTGAAGTGGAGCGCATCCTCAGCATGGTGGACTCCGTTTTGCTCCTGGTCGACGCGGTGGACGGCCCGATGCCGCAGACCCGCTTCGTCACGCAGAAAGCGTTTGAAATGGGTTTTCGGCCCATTGTCGTGATCAACAAGGTCGATCGTGACGGGGCCAGGCCCGACTGGGTCCTGGACCAGACGTTTGAATTGTTCGACCAGCTCGGCGCCAGCGACGATCAGCTCGACTTCCCGGTGGTTTACGCTTCCGCGCTAAAAGGGTTTGCCGGGCTTGACGACGCGGTTTCCGACGGCGACATGCGCCCCCTGTTCGAAACCATCGTCGAGCATGTATCACCCCCGCCGGTCAACAGCGACGGTCCGTTCCAGATGCGCATCTCTTCGCTGGACTACAGCTCCTACGTGGGCGTGATCGGCATCGGCCGCGTGCAGCGCGGCCGGGTCAGGCCCAACCAGCAGATCACCGTGGTCGACGTCGACGGGCACGAACGCAACGCCCGCGTGCTGCAGGTACTGGGCTTTCACGGTCTCAAGCGGGTGGAAGTCGACTCCGCCCAGGCCGGCGACATCATCGCGGTGACCGGCGTGGAAAACCTGCAGATTTCCGACACCCTGTGTGACCGCGGCGAACCGGACCCGCTGCCGGCGCTGACCGTCGACGAACCGACCATCAGCATGACGTTCCGGGTCAACAATTCGCCGTTCGCCGGCCGCGAGGGCAAGTACCTGACAAGCCGTCAGCTGCGCGAACGCCTGCTGCGCGAAGCCAGCCACAACGTGGCGCTGCGCGTGGAAGACACCGGGAACCCCGAACGCTTCAAGGTTTCAGGGCGCGGCGAACTGCACCTGTCGATCCTGATCGAGACCATGCGCCGCGAAGGTTATGAACTGGCCATCTCGCGCCCGGAAGTGATCCTGCACGAGACCGGGCGCGGCCGCGAAGAACCCTATGAAACGCTGGTCGTCGACCTGGAAAGCGATTACCAGGGCGGCGTGATGGAACGGCTCGGAGAGCGGCGCGGCGAGCTGCAGAACATGCAGCTGGACGGCAAGGGGCGCGTGCGCCTGGATTACATCATCCCCGCGCGCGGCCTGATCGGCTTCCAGTCGGAGTTTCGTACGCTGACCGCCGGAACCGGCCTGATGTTCCATGTATTCGACCACTACGGCCCCTACCACGCCGGTGAAATTTCAAAGCGCAACAACGGTGTGCTGATCTCCAACGGCACCGGCAAGGCGCTCGCTTACGCCCTGTACAACCTGCAGGAACGCGGGCGCATGATCATCGAGCCGGGCGTCGACGTTTACGAGGGCCAGGTGATCGGCATCCACAGCCGCGGCAACGACCTGACCGTCAATCCGCTGAAAGCCAAGCAGTTGACCAACATCCGTACGGTGCTGAAGGACGATTCGCTGCAGATGGCCGCGCCGATGAAACTCACGCTGGAACAGGCGCTGGAGTTCATCGAGGACGACGAACTGGTCGAGGTCACGCCGCAAGCCATCCGCATCCGCAAAATCCACCTGCTGGAGCACGAGCGCAAGCGGGCCGGCCGCCAGAAAGACGACTGAGGCGCGGCGCCGGCTTCAGGCCACCACCCGCCAGCGCAGGGATTCGCCGGCTTTCAGCGGCACGACCCGGCCCGGGCCGACATCGTATGCCGCGGGTACTTGCCAGGTCTCACGGCGCAGCGTGATCCGGTCGCTGTTGCGCGGCAAGCCGTAAAAATCCGCCCCGTTGAAGCTGGCAAAAGCCTCCAGCCTGTCCAGCACGCCGAGATCCTCGAAGACTTCGGCGTACAGCTCGATGGCCGCGTGGCTGGAGTAACAGCCCGCGCATCCGCAGGCGTTTTCCTTCGTGTGTTTGAGGTGCGGTGCGGAATCCGTGCCGAGGAAAAAGCGGCGGTCTCCGTTCACGACCACGTCCTGCAGGGCCTGCTGATGTACATTGCGCTTGAGAATGGGCAGGCAGTAATAGTGCGGGCGCACACCCCCGGCCAGCAGGTCGTTGCGGTTGTACATCAGGTGCTGCGGCGTGATCGTGGCGCCGATGCGCTTGTCCGCATCGAGGACGAACTGCACCGCCTCGCGCGTGCTGACGTGCTCGACGACGATTTTCAGCACCGGGTAACGCTCGGCGACCGGCTGCAGCTGTTCCTCGATGAAGCGCGCCTCGCGGTCGAAAATATCCACCTCGGGCCGCGTAACCTCGCCGTGCACCAGCAAGGGCATACCCGCTTCGCCCATCGCTTCGAGCGCCGGGAAGATGCGCTCCAGAGCGGTGACGCCGGAATCGGAGTTGGTGGTCGCGCCCGCGGGATAGAGCTTCGCGGCCGTGATACCGGCCGCAGCCGCTTCACGGATGGTGTCCGCCGAGGTGTTGTCCGTCAGGTACAGGGTCATCAGCGGCTGCCAGCCGCTGCCCGCGGGCCGCTGCTCGAGGATGCGCTCACGATAGGCCAGGGCCTGCGCGGCGTCCACGACCGGCGGGGCCAGGTTGGGCATCACGATAGCGCGGCCGAAATAGCGCGCCGCGGAAGGCACGGTGCCCCGCAGCATGGCCGCGTCACGAAGGTGAATATGCCAGTCGTCCGGTCGGGTAATGGTCAGTTCGCTGCTCAATGCCGGCTCCTTGCATGAAAACAAGCTCAACCGCTGGCGGCCATTATCGCATCAAAGTTCAACGCTTGTGCCCGTGTTCAGCCGCGACAGCCGGTCGCCCAGGATTTCCTGCAATACGCCATACGCCTTGCCGCCGGTGCAATGGCCGGTCCAGTAGTGCTTTACGGGCAGTGCGCTCAGTGCATTGCCGACTTTACGGACCTGCGCCCTGCCCCCCGACATGGTGTCGAAAAGCGGAAAACCGATCAGGTGAAAACCGCCGACGACCGCAGCGATCCGCTCGCCCGGAAACTGTTCCATCACGGTTTCGATCATGTTGAGCACGCCGGAGTGCGAGCAGCCGGTAAAGACCACCAGCCCCTGCTGCGAGCGGGCGACGAGCATCAGCTCGTGATCGAAGGGGTCGTTTTCACGCCGTCCGTTTTTTTCGAGGTACAGGTAGCGGTTTCCGCCCGGCACCGGGTGCTGCTTGCGCACCCGGTCGATGACAAACAGGCCGGTAAAAGGCTCGAGGGGTTCCTCGACGAACACGAACCGTTCCGCGTGGTTCTCGACCAGGCCGCCAGGCAATCCGATATCGCGATTCATCACGGCGAGCGCATGAAACACGGGGCTGCCGTCCGGCGGCGGCCGCAGGTAGACCGGCGCATGGTCGTTGACCGCGAAAAACGCCGGCAAGCCGCCGCCATGGTCGAAGTGGTGGTGCGATACGACCGCGATATCCACCGCGGAAAGATCGACGCCCAGGCGCTCCGCGTTGGCGGCGAAGTCACCGCTGGCGCCGGTGTCAAACAGGACCGACACGCCCTGGTGCTCAATGTGCAAAGACAGGCCGTGCTCGGCGGCCAGGCCGTCCTCGGGGCGAGCCGCATGGTTTTCGATCAGTACCGTGATTTTCATGCCGCCAGCCGCCGTGCCCGGCCTCAGCGCTCCTGGCGCGAGTGCTTGTCGACGATCAGCATCGCCAGTTCCAGCGACTGTTCGTAGTTCAGGCGCGGATCGACCGTCGACTTGTAGCTGCGTTTCAGGTCCGCGTCCGACAGGTCGCGGGCTCCACCGGTGCACTCGGTGACATTCTCGCCGGTCAGTTCCAGGTGGACGCCGCCGAGGTGCGATCCCATCGACTGGTGAATGTCCATCGCCAGTTCCAACTCGCCGAGGATTTTGCGAAAACGCCGCGTCTTGATGCCATCACCGGTGGACTCGGTGTTGCCGTGCATCGGGTCGGAAACCCACAGCACCGGGCTGCCATGATCGATCACGGCGCGCACCAGCGGCGGCAGCTTGTCCTCGATATTCGATTCACCCATGCGGTGGATCAGCACGATGCGGCCAGCCTCGCGGCCCGGGTTCAGGCGGTCGAGCAGCCCGGTGAGCCAGGCACGGTCGATCGACGGGCCGATCTTGATGCCGATCGGGTTGCGGATGCCGCGGAAATACTCGACATGTGCGCCGTCCAGCGCGGCCGTACGCATGCCGATCCACGGGAAATGCGTGTTCAGGTTGAACCAGCCCCACTGCCTGGGGACCTGCCGCGTCTGGGCCTGCTCATAGGGCAGGTGCAAGGCTTCGTGCGAGGTGTAGAAGTCGACCCGGCGCAGGCTGCCGACATCACGGCCGGTGATGGTTTCCATGAAGCGCAGCGACTGGCCGAGGTTTTCGGTGATCTGGTGGAATTCGGCAGCCAGGGGTGAATGGTCGAGCCAGCTCAGGTCCCAGTACTCGGTGTGGTGCACGTCGGCAAAGCCGCCGTCGACCAGCGAGCGCACGAAATTCATCGTCATCGCCGAGTAGGCATGGGCCTTGAGCAGCCGCTCCGGGTCCGGCACGCGCGCTTGCTCGCTGAATTCGATATCGTTGACGATATCACCGCGGTAGCTGGGCAATGTCACGCCGTCGCGTGTCTCGGTATCGGAAGAGCGCGGCTTGGCATACTGGCCGGCGAAGCGGCCCACGCGAACCACCGGCAGCTGCATGCCATGTATCAGCGCCAGGCTCATCTGCAGCAGAACCTTCAGGCGGTTGGCGATGATCGGCGAACTGACCTCTTTGAAGTTCTCCGCGCAGTCCCCTCCCTGAAGGAAGAACCGCTTTCCGGCCTGGGCCTCGGCGATCTGCTCGCGCAGCGCCAGGATCTCCCAGGACGTCACCAGCGGCGGCAGTTTCGCCAGTTTTTTGAGCGCCGACTGCAGTGATGCCTCGTCGGGATAATTCGCCTGCTGCTGCGCCTCGAAGCCTTTCCAGGTGCCCGGTGTCCAGTCTGCTGCATGACTGCCTTCCGGCGTCACGGCCGGGTCGGTGTTTGAATTCATCTCAGCCACGCACTGCCTCTTGCTTGAAGAACACCAGCACAAAAATCGTCGCCAGCGTGTAGAACGCGAACCAGATCAGCGACCAGCCGGGAATGCTGATGCCGAAAAAGGTCCACAGCACCTCGGCGCATTCGCCCGCGCCGTAGAACACTTCCCTGAGCACATCCAGCACCGGCATGGTGTCGAGCATGTAGTTGAGCCCCATGCCGCAATCGGGCACCTGGTCCGCCGGCAGGCTTTGCAGCCATAAATGGCGACTCGCAAGGATCGCGCCGATCACGCTGCCGATAACCAGCAGGATTCCGTATATCCACTGCCACACCTTGCCGGGCCCGTGTATGGCCGCCACCAGCCCGACGGCCCCGACCCACAGGAACGCCAGCCTCTGCAGGATACACAGGGGACAGGGGTCGACGAAATCGATGTGCTGCTTGTACAAGGCCCAGGCGAGTAAACCTGCGCAGCTGAGAGCCGCGAACAGAAACCACATTCGGGCGGTCAGAAATCGCTTCACTTTCTTCACTCCTTTAGTCTTCGAGCAATACCGTATGCCTGCTATCGAAGAATAAAGACCCGTCTGGTCATGCCGGGTTCATTTATAATGGCAAGTCGATTACCGATCGACTGGCAGGGCACGATAATGAGCGTAAATCCCCACAATTACAAGGCCAAGAGCCACTCCCCGATACACGCCCCGACAGGCACCTCGCTCAGCTGCAAAGGCTGGCACCAGGAGGCCGCCCTGCGCATGCTGATGAACAATCTCGACCCGGACGTGGCCGAGAAACCGGACGAACTGATCATCTACGGCGGCACCGGCAAAGCCGCGCGCAACTGGGACTGCTACGAGCGCATCGTCAAAACACTGCAGCGGCTCGAGAACGACGAAACCATGCTGGTGCAGAGCGGTAAACCGGTCGGCGTGTTCCGCACCCACGAGGAAGCCCCGCGGGTACTGATCGCCAACGCCAACCTGGTGCCGCGCTGGGGCAACTGGGACGTCTTTCGCGACCTCGAGCAGAAAGGCCTGACCATGTATGGCCAGATGACCGCCGGATCATGGATATACATCGGCTCCCAGGGCATCGTGCAGGGCACTTACGAAACCTTTGCCGAGTGCGCCAACCAGCATTTCGATGGCAGCCTCGCCGGGCGGCTGGTCGTAACCGCCGGCCTGGGCGGAATGGGCGGTGCACAGCCGCTGGCGGTCACGATGAACGACGGGCTCTGCCTGGCCGTGGAAGTCGACCCCTGGCGCATCCAGCGGCGCGTGGAAACAGGCTACTGCGACGTGATGTCGAAAGACCTCGACGAGGCCCTGGACCTGCTGGACAAGGCCGAGGGCGGCCTTTCGGTCGGCCTGCTGGGCAATATCGCCGAGGTCATGCCCGAACTGCTCCGGCGCGGCATCGTGCCGGACGTCATCACCGACCAGACGTCGGCACACGACCTGCGCTTCGGGTACATCCCGGCGGGCTACAGCCTCGACGAGGCCGATCGACTGCGGGAATCGGACCCGAAAAAATACGACAACGAAGTGCTCGATTCCATGGTTCGGCACGTGCAGGCGATCCTGGACCTGAAAGCAAAAGGCGCGGTCTGCTTTGACTACGGCAACAACCTGCGCGGCCAGGTAGCCGACCACCGTGACATGCCGCAGGCTTTCGACTACCCCGGTTTCGTACCGGCTTACATTCGGCCCCTGTTCTGCAAGGGCGCCGGCCCGTTCCGCTGGGCGGCGCTCAGCGGCAACCCGGCCGACATCCAGGCGACCGACCGGGCCATCCTGGAGCTGTTCCCGGAGAAAGAGGCGCTGCACCGCTGGATCCACAAGGCGCAGGAGAAAGTGCGGTTCCAGGGGCTGCCGTCGCGCATCTGCTGGCTGGAATACGGCGAGCGCGCCGAGGCCGGGCTGAAGTTCAACTGGCTGGTGAAGAACGGCAAGGTCGATGCGCCCGTCGTGATCGGCCGCGACCACCTCGACACCGGCTCGGTGGCCTCGCCCAACCGCGAGACCGAGGCCATGAAAGACGGCTCCGACGCGATCGCCGACTGGCCCCTGCTCAACGCACTGCTCAATACCTCCTGCGGCGCCAGTTGGGTGTCCATCCACCACGGCGGCGGCGTCGGTATCGGATATTCCCTGCACGCCGGCATGGTCTGCGTGGCGGACGGCACCGAGATGGCCGACCGGCGGCTGGAGCGGGTGTTGACCGCGGACCCGGGTACCGGCGTCATGCGGCACGCGGACGCGGGTTACGAACTCGCGGTGGAAACCGCGAATCAACGCGGCGTCGACCTGCCGATGGTCAACGGGTGAAACCGTGATTCGCATCGCCAGCCTCTACCGCGACCTGGATGCCTCCATGGAGGCCCTGCGACGCGACCACGGTGCGGTGACCCGGAGCCGCGCGACCGTCCTCGAGGCTCTGGCCGACGGCGATGCGCACTACGGTATCAACACCGGTTTCGGCATACTCGCCAACAAGCGCATCGAGGACGAACAGCTCGTCGAGCTGCAGCGGAACATCCTGCTGAGCCATGCCTGCGGCGTCGGCGCGCCGGTCCCGCGGGAGATCACCCGGCTCATGCTGCGGCTTAAGATCCACGCGCTCGGTCTCGGCTTTTCGGGCATTTCCGAGGCCACGTTCCGGCAACTGCTGGCTTTTGACGAGGCCGCTCTGACGCCCTGGGTACCCAGCCGCGGCAGCGTCGGCGCCTCGGGCGACCTGGCGCCGCTGGCGCACATGTGCCTGCCCCTGATCGGGCGCGGCGAAGTCTGGGAGGAAAGCGGTAAAAACAAGGAAGCGGCCGCCCCGGCCCTGGCCCGGCTGGGCCTGGAGCCGGTGGAACTCGGCGCCAAGGACGGCCTCGCCTTGATCAACGGCACGCAGCTGATGACGGCCTACGGCGCTTTCGTGCTGGAACGCGCCCTGGTGCTGCAGGCCGAGGCCGACATCCTGGCCGCAATGAGCCTGGAGGCCCTGCAGGGAAGCGCGGCTCCTTTTGACGCGCGAATCCACGAGATCCGGCCACACGCCGGTCAGCAGCGCGTGGCGCAGAACGTGCGCACCCTGCTCGAACAGAGCGAGATCCTCGACTCGCACCGCGATTGCGGGCGCGTGCAGGATCCGTATTGCCTGCGCTGCGTGCCGCAGGTGCACGGCGCCAGCCGCGACGCCCTGGACTACGCGGTCGGCGTGGTCGAAACCGAGCTGAATTCGGTAACCGACAACCCGCTGGTATTCGGCAACGGCGACATCCTCTCGGGCGGCAATTTCCACGGCCAGCCACTGGCGCTGGCGCTGGACTTCGCGGCCATTGCCCTCGCCGAACTGGCCAGCATTTCCGAACGACGCACCTACCTGCTGCTCGAAGGCCACGACGGCCTGCCGAAATTGCTGATGCGGGATACCGGGGTGAACTCCGGTTTCATGATCCCCCAGTACACCGCCGCCGCGCTGGTCTCCGAGAACAAGGTGCTGTGCCACCCGGCCAGCGTGGACTCCATCCCCACCAGCCTGGGCCAGGAGGACCATGTCAGCATGGGTTCGATCAGCGCTCTCAAGCTGCTCAGCGTGCTGCTCAACGTGGAGCGCGTGCTGGCCGTCGAATTCCTGACCGCGGCCCAGGCACTGGACTTCCGGGCGCCGTTGAAACCGGGCCGCGGCGTCCTGGTCGCGCACGAGATGCTGCGTGGGCAAATCGGCCATGCCGACAGGGATTACGAGGTGCGCAACGACCTCGACACCTGCGCGAAGATTCTGCGCGCGGGGAAACTCGCAGCCGTCGTGAACGAGGCGATCGGCCCGCTGGCCTGATGACGGTCCTGAGCAACATCGGCCAGTTGGCCACCTGCCCGCCCGGCAATCCACAGCAGGATGCCGGCCTGTTGCGCAACGCCGCGCTGGTCATCCGCGGTGAAAAAATTGCCTGGGCCGGGCCGGCCGCGGACCTGCCTGCAGAGTACGCCGGCGACGAGACCATCGATTGCCTCGGGCGGCTGGTCATTCCGGGCCTGGTGGATTGCCACACGCACCTGTGTTTCGGCGGCTGGCGCGGCGACGAGTTCGAGATGCGCCTGGCCGGGGCCAGCTACCTGGAAATCGCGGCAGCGGGCGGCGGCATCGCCAGCACCGTTGCCGCCACGCGTGACACCGGCGCCGATCGACTCGAAGAAAAGGCCAGGTCCGCACTCGACGGCATGCTGGCGCTGGGCGTTACCACCGTGGAATGCAAAAGCGGCTATGGGCTGGACGAAGCCAACGAAATCAAGCAACTGGAAGTCTATCGTTCATTGGACCGGAGCCACGCGATCGACCTCGTTTCGACCTTTCTCGGCGCGCATATCGTGCCGCCGGAGTACCGCGAAAACCGCAGCGCTTACGTGGACCTGCTTTGCGATACCCTCCTGCCCCGGGTGGCGCGCGAGGGGCTGGCGGAGTTTTGCGACGCCTTTGTCGAGGAAGGCGCCTACACCGTTGACGAAGCGCGGCGCATTTTCTCGACCGCGCAAAAACTCGGCCTGCGCATCAAGCTGCATGCCGACCAGTTGTCCAACGGCGGCGGCGCGGCATTGGCGGCGGAGTTCGATGCCGTCTCGGCGGAGCACCTGGAATACGCCGATGAGAGCGGTATCCGGGCCATGGCGGACGCCGGCACGGTGGCCGTCAGCCTGCCGCTGGCTTCGCTTTACCTGGGCGAGCGTTACCTGCCCGCCCGGCGCTTTATGCAAGCCGGTGCGGCCGTCGCGGTCGCCACCGATTTCAATCCCGGGTCCGCGCCGAGCTATCACCTGCCCTTCGCGCTGACGCTGGCCTGCCTGAACCAGGGCATGACGCCCCAGGAAGCGCTTACCGGCGCGACCACGGTGGCCTCAAGGGCCATTGGCCGCCATCAAGCGATCGGATCGCTGCTGCCGGGCTACCAGGCTGACCTCGCCGTGATCGATGCGCCGGACTTGAACCACTGGCTTTACCACTTCGTAGCGAATGCCTCTATCACCGTGTTCAAAAAAGGACATACCGTTTACGCATCCCGCTGAACCGCTGCGGCCGCCCTTTTGTTTCTGTTGCTTGACCTGGGTCTATGTACTCGCGCGCCCGATTGCCGTAGAATCACTGCTAAATGAAAATGATTCTCAATTAGAACGCGCTATGACACTAAAAGACCTTCATCCCGGACAGTCGGCTCGCATCGAGGCCGTGGATGCCAGCAAGCCCGGCGTGATCCGGCTGATGGTCCTCGGACTGATCGAGGGCGTCGAAGTACAGCACCAGAATTCCGCCATCGGCGGAGACCCGATGGAACTCAGCGTCCTCGGAACCGCGATATCCGTCCGCAGGCAGCAGGCGGACTGCTTCAAGGTATCGCCCTGTTAGCGCATGTCCGACACCAAGACCGCTTATGTCCCCGTCGACTCGATCGGCATCCGGCACCGTGCGACCGCCACGGTCGCCGTCATTGGTAATCCGAATTCCGGAAAAAGCACCTTATTCAACCGCCTGACGGGCCTGCGCCAGACCACCGGCAACTACCCGGGCGTTACCGTCGAAAAACATTCGGGCATCGCGCAACTCGAAAAAAGCGCGGTCGAACTGATCGACCTGCCGGGTATTTACTGCCTGGGCGGTTTTTCCACCGATGAACAGATCGCCGTCGATGTGCTGCTCGGGCGCATCGAGGGAGCGAAGCAACCGGACGGCCTGTTGTTCGTGCTCGACGCCACGCACCTGTACCAGGGCCTCTACCTGCTCCAGCAGTTGATGGAAATGCGCATTCCGCTGGTCGTCGCGCTCACCATGACCGACGTGGCAACGGCCAGCGGCATCGATATCTCGATCGAGGCGCTGCAGCGTCATCTCGGCGGTATTTCCATCGTTCCGGTGCTCGCCAAGTCCGGACGCGGCATGGATCACCTGAAGACCGCGCTGGCGCACCTGGGCGACATGGCCCTGCCGGAACTGCCGGAATCCTGGCCCGAGTTGAGCCGAACAGCGGACGGGCTGGCGGAATCGGCTGGGGACACCATGCTTCGCATCGACGTGCTGCAAGCCCTGCTCCACCCGGAAGCTGCGGCCACGGAAGCCGTCGAAAACACCATCGGCAGGGACCGCATGGCCGCGGCGCGCCTGGAACTCTTTGGAACCGAACCGCCGCAGGCCTGCGAAGCGCGTCACCGTTATCGCTGGGTTCGCGAGGTGCTGGAGGAAGCGCAGAGCCAGGCGCAGATGCTCGAGCGTTTTGGCGCGCGGCTGCTGCGCTGGTTCAATCGCCCGTGGCCGGCGACGCTCCTGTTCTTTGGCGTCATGGCACTGGTTTTCCAGGCCGTGTTTTCCTGGGCTGCGCCGCTGATGGACGGCATTGACGGGGCGGCCACGGCCCTTTCCGGCTGGGTCGGCAGTCACCTGCCTGAAGGCGCGCTGTCCAGCTTCGTTACAGACGGCGTGATCGCGGGCGTCGGCAGCGTGCTGGTTTTCCTGCCGCAGATCCTGATCCTGTTCCTGTTTATCATCGTGCTGGAAGACTCGGGTTTCCTGGCGCGGGCGGCATTCCTGATGGACCGGGTGATGCGCAGCGTCGGCCTCTCCGGGCAATCGGTCATTCCGATGCTGTCCAGCTTTGCCTGCGCCGTGCCGGCCATCATGGCGACACGCGTGATTCCGAACCGGCGCGACCGCATCGCGACGATCCTGGCGGCCCCGTTCATGACCTGCTCGGCGCGCCTGCCGGTCTACGCACTGCTCATCGCGGCCTTCGTGCCAGAGCAGAAAGTCGGCTGGCTCAACCTGCAGGGGCTGGTTCTGTTCGGGCTCTACCTGCTCGGCATCGTCGGCGGCCTGGTGACCGCCTGGCTGATGAAGCGCTCGGCCCTGCGCGGCCCGAAACCCCAGTTCGCACTGGCGCTGCCGGAGTTCCGCTGGCCCAGCCCGCAGACCGTCGCAATCAAGCTGCTGGACCGCGCCCGCCTGTTCCTGAAACGCGCCGGTACGGTCATTTTCGCGGTCGCGGTCCTGGTCTGGGCGCTGGCCTTCTTTCCCCGTTCCGACGTCGTGCAGGCGGAACTGCAGGTCGCAACGGCCCAGGCCGAATCCAGCCTGGCCGGAGAGGCGCTGGAAGCCGAGCAGCTGCGGCTCGAACACAAGGCCGCGGCCGACCAGTTGGCCCAAAGCTACCTCGGCCGCGCCGGCCAGGTGCTCGAGCCGGTTTTCAAACCGCTGGGCTGGGACTGGCGCGTATCCGCCGCCGTGATCGCCGGTTTTCCGGCGCGCGAAGTGGTCGTCGCGGTAATGGGAACGATCTACGCGGTGGGTGCAGAGGCCTCGGAGGCCAGCCTCGCCGGCAAGCTGCGCTCTGCCACCTGGCCGGACGGCAGCCCGGTGTTCACGCTGCCGATGGTGCTCGGCCTGCTGCTCTTCTACGCCTGGTGCCTGCAGTGCGCGGCCACCATCGCGGTGATCCGCCGTGAGACCAACAGCTGGCGCTGGCCGATATTTGCCTGGACCTACATGACGGTGCTGGGTTACACCGGCGCGTTCCTGATTTTCCAGATCGGCAGCACGATGATCTGAAACAAAAAAGCCCGGCAGCTGCCGGGCTTTTTCTCTTTCGCGGCCCTGAACTGCCGCCATGCCTTGCCTTATTCGGCTTCGACCGCTTCCTCTTCCGCGCGCGGGCGGTCGACGAGTTCCACGTAAGCCATCGGCGCGCTGTCGCCGGCGCGGAAACCGCACTTCAGGATGCGCAGGTAACCGCCCGGGCGGTCCGCGTAACGCGGGCCCAGCTCGTTGAACAGCTTGGTGACGGCGTCGCGGTCGCGCAGCCGGTCAAACGCCTGGCGGCGGTGCGCCACGCTGTCTTCCTTGGCCAGGGTGATCAGCGGTTCGGCCACGCGGCGCAGTTCCTTGGCCTTGGGCACCGTGGTCTTGATGATTTCGTGCTCGAACAGCGAAGTCGCCATGTTACGGAACATGGCCTTGCGGTGCGGGCTGTTACGATTCAGTTTTCTTCCGGATTTCTGGTGACGCATCGTCTTGTCCTTCTCTTTTCGGCCGTCTTCCCGTCATGCGCCTCAGGCGCTGACCAGGCTCTCCGGCGGCCAATTTTCCAGTTTCATGCCCAGTGACAGGTCATGGGACGCGAGCACGTCCTTGATTTCCGTCAGGGACTTTTTGCCCAGGTTCGGGGTTTTCAGCAGTTCGACCTCGGTGCGCTGCACCAGGTCGCCGATGTAAAGAATGCTTTCCGCTTTCAGGCAGTTGGCGGAGCGTACCGTCAGCTCGAGGTCATCGATCGGACGCAGCAGGACCGGGTCGATCTCCTGTTCCTTTTCTTCGATTTCCACGACCTGGCGGGCTTTGAAGTCGACGAACACCGACAGCTGGTCGGCCAGGATGTTGGCGGCCAGCTTGACGGCGCCTTCGCAGTCCATGGTGCCGTTGGTCTCGATATCGAGGACCAGCTTATCCAGGTTGGTGCGCTGCTCCACGCGCGCCGCGTCGACCGAGTAGGCGACCTTGCGCACGGGGCAATACGAGGCGTCGAGCTGCAGACGGCCGATCGGGCGGCTTTCCTGCTCGCCGATCGTGACCTGGTTGGCCGGCACGTAACCGACACCGCGCATGATCTTGAGCCGCATGTTGATGCTGCCGTCCTTCGTCAGGTTGCAGATCACGTGTTCCGGGTTGACGACCTCCACCGTGTGGTCGGTCTGGATGTCACCCGCGGTAACCGGGCCCGCGCCGGACTTGCTCAGCGTCAGCACGGCTTCCTCGCGCTCGTGCATGCGCAGCGCGACGTTTTTCAGGTTCAGCAGGACCTCGATGATGTCTTCCTGCAGGCCTTCGACTGCCGTGTACTCATGCAGCACGCCATCCATCTCAACTTCGACGATGGCGCAGCCGGGGATGGACGACAGCAGCACACGGCGCAGCGCATTGCCGAGCGTGTGTCCGAAGCCGCGCTCAAGCGGTTCGAGCGTAATTTTTGCGCGGTTGGGATTGACTTCATCCACACCGACCGCACTGGGCTTCAGCATCTGATCAATAACTCCCATCATGGGGATCGTCCTCTCGAATAGTTTCTGTTCTGTTTCTGCGCAGCGCGTCGAAGACGCGCCGCACACACCCGGTCAATTCTGGCTGGATTACTTGGAATACAGCTCCACGATCAGGTTTTCGTTGATGTTCGCAGACAGCTGGTCGCGATCCGGGTAGGCCTTGAACGTGCCTTCCAGTTTCTTGGAATCGACATCGACCCAGGCCGGAACGAGGTCCATTTCCTGACTCAGCGTGGCGGCTTCCTTCACGCGCAGTTGCTCTCGCGCCTTGTCGCGCACGGCAACCACGTCTTCCGGCTTGACACGGTAGGACGGAATGTTCACGGTCTGGCCGTTGACGGAGATGCCCTTGTGGGACACCAGCTGCCGGGCCTGGGCGCGCGTCACGGCGAAACCCATGCGGTAGACCACGTTGTCCAGGCGGCTTTCGAGCAGGCGCAACAGGTTTTCACCGGTGGCGCCTTTCTGCTGCGCGGCCAGCTTGTAGTAATTGCGGAACTGGCGCTCGAGAATGCCGTAGGTGCGGCGCACTTTCTGCTTCTCGCGCAGCTGCAGCGCATAGTCGGACAGGCGAACCCGGCGCGATGCACCGTGCTGCCCGGGCGGCTGGTTCAGCTTGCACTTTGACTCGACGCCGCGCGCCGGGCTCTTCAGCTCCAGGTCGACGCCCTCGCGGCGCGCCAGCTTACAGGTGGGTCCAATATATCTTGCCATTCTGATAACTCCCGTCAGACGCGACGTTTTTTCGGCGGCCGGCACCCGTTGTGCGGGATCGGCGTCACGTCAGTAATGTTCGTGATCTTGTAACCCAGCGCGTGCAGGGCGCGCACCGACGATTCCCGACCCGGGCCCGGACCCTTGACGCGGACGTCGAGGTTCTTCAGGCCGTAATCCAGCGCGGCGCGGCCGGCGTTTTCCGCGGCGACCTGCGCGGCGAACGGCGTGCTCTTGCGCGAACCACGGAAACCGGCGCCGCCGGCGGTAGCCCACGAAAGGGCGTTGCCCTGGCGGTCGGTGATCGTGATGATCGTGTTATTGAAAGAAGCATGCACGTGGGCGATGCCGTCCACGACCGTCTTCTTGACTTTTTTCTTTCGAACTGTTGGCTTTGCCATTATTCAATCTGCCTTAACGCTAACCGTTATCGCTTGATGGGACGGCGCGGGCCCTTGCGGGTGCGCGCGTTCGTCTTGGTCTGCTGGCCGCGCACCGGCAGGCCGCGGCGGTGCCGCAGACCCCGGTAGCAGCCCAGGTCCATCAGGCGCTTGATGTTCATCGCAACTTCGCGGCGCAGGTCGCCCTCGACCGAGATCTTGGCGACTTCGGCGCGCAGCGCTTCCTCTTCCGACTCGGTGAGGTCGCGAATTCGGGTTTCCGGCGCCACGCCGGCGGCCTCGCAAATCTGGTAGGCACGGGTTTTCCCGATGCCGTAGATTGACGTCAAGCCCACCCAGGTGTGCTTCTGTACCGGAATGTTGACTCCTGCAATACGAGCCATACTCAATAACTCCTGTCGGTTCCGTGCCGCGAACGTAAACAGCACATTATATCTAAATCAAATCGCCGGTAAAAGCCTGAATTACTTTGCTTTATCCCGGTCATGCCCGTTATCAGCCCTGCCGCTGCTTGTGTTTCTTGTCGCTGCAAATGACGAACAGTACGCCTCTGCGTCGAACGATTTTGCAGTTACGGCACATTTTTTTTACTGAAGCCTGCACTTTCATAGCTCTTCTCCAAATCAAGCGGGCTCAAAAAACGCCAATTGCCCCGCCAAACACCGCGCTCCGCGGCAACAAATCCATTACCTCCGGACCACTCCGGAACGACCATAGGATTTCAGGTTCGCTTTCTTCATCAGGCTGTCGTACTGATGCGAGATCAGGTGCGCCTGGATCTGGGCGATGAAATCCATGATGACCACGACCACGATCAGCACCGAGGTGCCGCCGAAGTAGAACGGCACCTGCCACATGACACGGAAAATGTCCGGAAGCAGGCACACCGCGACCAGGTAGATCGAGCCGACCATGGTCAGGCGGGTGAGCACGTTATCGATGTACTCGGCCGTCTGTCGACCCGGACGGATGCCCGGGATGAACGCACCCGAGCGTTTCAGGTTATCGGCCGTCTCCTTTGAGTTGAACACCAGCGCGGTGTAGAAAAAGCAGAAGAAGACGATCAGCCCTGAAAACAGGATCGTGTACGCCAGGTTGCCCGGCGTCAGCGCCGCCGAAACGTCGGTCAGCCAGCCCAGACCTTCGGACCCGCTGAACCAGGTGGCCAGCGTGGACGGGAAGATCACGATGCTCGAAGCGAAGATCGCCGGGATCACACCCGACATGTTCACCTTGAGCGGCAGGTGCGTGGACTGGTTCTGGTACGCGACGCGGCCCTGCCGCTGCGCGTAGTTGACCGTGATCCGTCGCTGTCCGCGCTCGACCCGCACGATGAAGTAGATCACGCCCAGCACCAGCGCCAGGATGATCAGCATCGCCGGGATACTGAGCTGGCCGGTATTGACCATCTCCAGCGTGCCCGCGACAGCGCGCGGCAGCCCGGCCACGATGCCGGCAAAGATGATCAGGGAAATACCGTTGCCCACGCCGCGCTCGGTGATCTGCTCGCCCAGCCACATCAGGAACACCGTGCCTGCGGTCAGCGAGACGATGGCGGTGAACACGAAACCGAAGCCCGGCGCCAGCACCACCGACGACTGCCCCTGCAGGGCAAAGGCGACGCCGCCGCCCTGGATGGCAGCCAGTAACACGGTGAAATTACGCGTGTACTGGGTGATCTTCTGCCGGCCGGAGGAGCCCTCTTTCTTGAGCTGCTGCAGCTGCGGTACGGCGCTGCTCATCAACTGCATGATGATGGACGCCGAGATATACGGCATCACGCCCAGCGCGAACAGGGAGAAGCGCTCCAGCGCACCGCCGGTGAACAGGTTGAAAACGTCCACGATGGTGCCCTGCTGCGAATTCATGAATTGCAGCAGTGCCTGCGGGTTCACGCCCGGTACCGGGATGAACGTTCCGATGCGGTAGATGATCAGCGCTGCAAATACAAACAGCAGGCGCTGCCGCAGCTCGGTCAGGCGTCCCAGCCCGCTGAGCGTTTCCGCCATTTGTGACGGGGATCCGACCATTACTCTACGGTGCCTCCGGCAGCTTCGATTGCTTCCTGCGCGCCCTTGGTGACGCCCAGGCCCTTGACGGTGACCTTGCGCTCGATCGCGCCGGTGTTGATGACCTTGACCTTTTTCGCATCATGGCCAACGATGTTTTCCGCCTTGAGCGACTCCAGGTCGATCACCTCGGCCTTCATGGCCTGGATCTGGTACAGGCGCACCTCGGCGTTGTAACGCGCCTTGCGCGAAGCGAAACCGCGCTTCGGCAGACGGCGCTGCAGCGGCATCTGGCCGCCTTCGAAACCGATCTTGTGATAACCGCCGGAACGCGATTTCTGGCCCTTGTGCCCGCGGCCCGCGGTCTTGCCCAGGCCGGAGCCGGCGCCGCGACCAACGCGCTTGCGGTCTTTCTTGCTGCCCTCTGCCGGGCGAATTTCGTTCAGTTTCATTTTCGTACTTTCCTTTCAATAATGGGGCCGGATACATGATTCCGGCGCGCATTCAGGTTCGCGGAAGTTTGGAAGATCGGGGCCGGATACGGAATTGCCGACCTACTTTCCAAATTCGTAACCCAGGACCGAGAATTCAGTATCCGGCCCCGAATTTTCCGATTTTCAAGCCTCTTCCACTCGTACCATGTAGTTGATCTTGTTCACCATGCCGCGAATCGACGGCGTGTCCTCGAGGACGACCGTCTGGTGCATGCGCTTCAGTCCGAGGCCGCGCACGCACTCACGGTGCTTCGGCTGGTAGCCGAACGGCGAGCGGACCAGGGTTACCTTGATCTGTTTCTGTTTTTTCTTGGCCATTGTTGTTACCCGACGTTCGCCATGATTTCATCAACCGGCTTGCCGCGCTTGGCCGCCACCGACTCGGGGCTCTGCATCGCCTGCAGACCCTTGATCGTGGCGCGAACCAGGTTGATGGGGTTGTTGGAGCCGACACTCTTGGCCAGGACGTTGCGCACGCCAACCGTTTCCAGCACGGCGCGCATCGCGCCGCCGGCGATGACGCCGGTACCCTCGGATGCGGGCTGCATGTAAATGCGGGAGCCGGCATGGCTGCTCTTCACCGCGTGCCACAGCGTACCGTCACGCAGCGAGATTTCGACCATGTTGCGGCGGGCTTTTTCCATCGATTTCTGGATGGCCACCGGCACTTCGCGCGCCTTGCCGTAACCGAAGCCGATCTTGCCGTTACCGTCGCCGACCACGCTCAGGGCCGTGAAACCGAAGATCCGGCCACCCTTGACCACCTTGGCCACACGATTGACGGCTACCAGTTTCTCGAGCAGGCCGTCGCCTGTGTCTTTGTCCATTTTCGCCATGATGCTTACCTGTCTTTAGAATTTCAGCCCGACTTCGCGAGCAGCGTCGGCCAGTTCCTTCACTCGGCCGTGGTACTGAAAACCGGAACGGTCGAAAGCGACTTCCTTCACGCCTGCTTCGACTGCGCGTTCGGCCACGAATTTTCCGACCGCAGCCGCTGCCTCCTTGTTGGAGGTGCTTTTCAGGCCCTCGCGGACCTCGCTCTGCACGGTCGACGCCGCAGCCATCACAGCACCCGTCTCGGAGTTGATGACCTGCGCGTAAATGTGCTGACCGCTGCGATGCACCGTCAGCCGGGGCTTGCCCTGACGACGGATCTGGGCGCGGGCCTTGCGGGCCCGGCGCAGACGTGCTGCCTTTTTCTTTTCCATTTCAGATTCCTCGTAATCTTGGTGACCGCTGAAAGCCCGTCATCAGGCCTTCTTGGCCTCCTTCCGCACAACGCGCTCGTCCGCATAACGGACACCCTTGCCCTTGTAGGGCTCCGGCGGCCGGAAAGCACGGATTTCCGAAGCGACCTGGCCGACTCTCTGCTTGTCGCAGCCCTTGACCACGACCTCAGTCTGGCTCGGCGCCTCGATTGTCACGCCTTCCGGAGCGGTGTACTCGATCGGATGCGAATAGCCCAGCGCCAGGGTGAGCTTGTTGCCCTGGACCTGTGCTCGATAGCCCACGCCTACCAGCGTCAGCTTTTTCTCAAAACCGTCGGACACGCCGACGACCATGTTGTTGACCAGCGACCGCATCGTACCCGCCATCGGGATGTCCGAATCGTTGGCCGGCTTGACGGTCAGCGTCTTGTCTTCCTGCTCCAGGCTGACGTTCGGGTGCAGCGACTGCACCAGGTTGCCTTTCGGGCCCTTGACGCTGACTTCGCTGCCGGCGATTTTCACTTCGACGCCTGAAGGCAGGTCGATGGGCGCTTTTGCTATACGCGACATAATTCTTCTCCTGGTCCCGCGCGCGTTACGTCACGACGCACAGGACTTCACCGCCGTGGCCGGCCGCGCGGGCCTGGGCGTCAGTCATGATTCCGTTGGACGTACTGATCACCGCGATACCGAGACCGTTCTGGATCTTCGGCAGATCGTCCTTGCCGCGGTACTGGCGCAGGCCGGGACGGCTCGTGCGCTTCATCGTCTCGATGACGCCGCGGCCCTGCACGTACTTGAGCGTAATCTCAAGCGCAGGCTTGCCGTCGATTTCCGACTCGCGGTAGTCCGAGATGTAGCCTTCGTTTTTCAGCACGTTGGCAATACCGGTCTTCACCTTGGAAGCCGGGATGAGTACCGTCGCTTTCTGCACCGCCTGGGCGTTGCGAATACGCGTCAGCATGTCAGAGATGGGATCGCTCATGCTCATGTCTAATTCCTCTTTACCAACTGGCCTTGCGAAGGCCGGGCACATCACCGCGCATGGCGGCTTCACGCAGCTTGTTGCGGCCGAGGCCGAACTTGCGATAAAAGCCCCGCGGACGGCCGGAAATGGCGCAGCGGTTGCGCTGGCGCACCGGGCTCGAGTCACGCGGCAGCTTCTGCAGCCGGAACATGGCGTCCTGCCGCTCCTCGAAGCTCGCGTCGGGGTTGGAAACAGTCGCCTTCAGTTCGGCACGCTTGGCGGCGTACTTCGCTACCAGTTTCGTGCGCTTCTTCTCGCGGTTGACCATAGATACTTTAGCCATCGTGAATCCTTTACTTTTCTCTGAACGGGAAGTTGAAGGCTTTCAACAGCGCCCGTGCTTCGTCGTCGGTCTTTGCCGTGGTGGTGATCGTGATGTCCATGCCGCGGATCGCGTCGATCTTGTCGAAGTCGATCTCCGGGAACATGATCTGCTCTTTCACGCCCATGCTGAAATTGCCGCGCCCATCGAAGGACTTGCGGTTCAGGCCACGGAAGTCGCGGATACGCGGGATCGCGACGTTGACCAGGCGATCCAGGAACTCGTACATGCGCTCGCGGCGCAGCGTGACCTTGCAACCGACCGGCCAGCCGTCACGGATCTTGAAACTCGCGACCGACTTGCGGGCCAGGTTGACGATCGGCTTCTGGCCGGAAATCGCGGTCATGTCTCCCACGGCGCGTTCCATCACCTTTTTGTCGCCTACCGCCTCACCGACACCCATGTTCAGGGTGATCTTGGTGATCTTCGGCACTTCCATGACGTTCTTGTAGCTGAACTGCTTGGTCAGTTCAGGCACCACCGTCTCTTTGTAATACGTCTGCAGTCTGGACATCTGACTTTCCTTAAATATCCACGGCTTCGCCGGTGGACGTGAAAATGCGGACCTTGCGGCCGTCTTCCAGCGTCTTGAACGACACGCGGTCGCCCTTTCCGGTGCCCGGGTTGTACAGCATCACGTTCGACTGGTGAATCGGAGATTCTTTTTCGATGATGCCACCCTGCACGTTCAGGGACGGATTGGGTTTCTGGTGCTTTTTGACCATGTTCACGTTTTCCACCATCAGCTTTTCGCCGATGACGCGCAGAACGTGTCCGCGCTGGCCCTTGCTGCGGCCGGTGGTTACGATCACTTCGTCGCCTTTGCGAATTCGTTTCATTTTCCTGTTCCTTCGCTTACAGCACTTCGGGCGCGAGCGACACGATCTTCATGAACTTCTCGCCACGAAGCTCGCGCGTGACGGGGCCAAAAATACGGGTGCCGATCGGCTCGTGCTTGTTATCCAGAAGAACGGCTGCGTTACCGTCGAAACGGATCAGCGATCCGTCCGGGCGCCGCACGCCGGAACGGGTGCGCACGACCACGGCGTTGTATACCTCGCCCTTCTTCACCTTGCCCCGCGGAATCGCCTCTTTGATGGTGACCTTGATCACGTCACCGATCCGGGCGTACCGGCGCTTGGAGCCACCCAGCACCTTGATGCACTGGATCCGGCGCGCGCCGCTGTTGTCCGCGGCTGAAAGCATGCTTTGCATCTGAATCATGTTCGATGTCCTCTGCCAGGAGTCCCTGAAGGCCGACGCCTTACTGGGCGCGCTCCAAAATCTCGATAACCCGCCAGCTCTTCGTCTTGGAGACCGGGCGGCACTCGGAAATGCGGACCAGGTCGCCCTCGCCGCAGCTGTTTTCCTCATCATGCGCATGCACTTTCGTGGAGCGCTTGATGTACTTGCCGTACAGCGGATGCTTTACCTGGCGCTCGAGCAGAACGGTCACGGTCTTGTCAGCCTTGCTGCTGACGACGCGGCCGGTCTTCGCGCGAACTACGTTTTCGGTCGTACTCATGACGTTTCACCTTTCTTCTCGTTCAGGACGGTCCTGACCCGAGCGATATCACGGCGCACACGGCGCAGTTCGTGCGGCGCGGCCAGCTGGCCGATGCCGCGTTGCATTCTCAGGTTGAACTGTTCGCGCAGCAGCCCGGTGAGCTCCTCGCGCAGTTCGACTTCGTTCTTTTTTCTCAGATCTTGCGCATTCATCACAGCACGGACCTCTTCACGAAGGCGGTCTTGACGGCCAGCTTGGCGGCGGCCAGGCGAAACGCCTCGCGCGCCTGGTCCTCGGACACGCCCTGGATTTCATACAGGACGCGGCCCGGCTGGATCGGAGCCACCCAGTATTCAACGTTACCCTTGCCCTTGCCCATCCGGACCTCGACCGGTTTCTTGGTAACCGGCTTGTCCGGAAAGACACGGATCCACAGCTTGCCGCCACGTTTCACGTAGCGGGTAATGGCGCGACGGGCCGCCTCGATCTGGCGGGCGGTAATGAAACCGCGGGTCGTCGCCTTGAGGCCGTACTCGCCGAAACTGACGCGGTTACCGACCTGCGCCAGGCCCCGGTTGCGGCCCTTCTGCTGCTTTCTGAATTTTGTTCGCTTTGGTTGCAGCATCGTTATGTCTCCTAGCTCGCAGCCTTCTGGTTGCGCTTGTTCTCACCTTCCGAACCGTACAGGTTGAAGACTTCGCCCTTGTAAACCCAGACCTTGACGCCGAGCACACCGTAGGTGGTCCGCGCTTCGTAGGTGCCGTAGTCAACGTCGGCGCGCAGCGTGTGCAGGGGCACCTGGCCCTCGCGGTACCACTCGCTGCGGGCGATATCGGCGCCGTTCAGGCGACCGGACACGGAAACCTTGATGCCCAGTGCGCCCAGGCGCATCGCGTTGCCGACGGCGCGCTTCATCGCGCGGCGGAACATGATGCGGCGCTCGAGCTGCTGGGCGATGCCCTCTGCCACCAGCTTCGCGTCCAACTCCGGCTTGCGGACTTCAGCAACCGTGATGTGGGTCGGAACGCCCATCAGCGCGCTGACGTCCCGGCGCAGACGCTCGATGTCCTCGCCTTTCTTGCCGATCACGATACCCGGGCGAGCCGTGTGAATCGTGATGCGAGCCGACTTGGCGGGACGCTCGATCTGAATCCGGCTGACAGCAGCCTGGGAAAGGCGGTCGAACAGGTATTCGCGCACCTTCAGATCGGATTTGAGGTTATCGGCGTAGTCGCCCTTTTCGGCATACCAGGTGGAATTCCAGTCCTTGGATATGCCGAGACGGATGCCTGTCGGATGTACTTTCTGACCCATTATGCTTGTCCCGTGCTGTCGTCGGCCACGGTCACGGTAATGTGACTGTTGCGTTTTAAAATCCGGGTGCCGCGACCTTTCGCACGGGCACGCCCGCGCTTGAAGGTAGGACCTTCGTCCACCATGATCGTGGCGACTTTCAGTTCGTCGATATCGGCGCCTTCGTTATGCTCCGCGTTGGCCACCGCCGAAAGCAGGACTTTCTTGACGATGTGCGCGGCCTTCTTGTTGCTGAACGTCAGCAACTGTTCGGCCTGCTCAACGGGCATACCCCGGACCTGGTCGGCGACCAGGCGTACTTTTTGCGCCGAAATTCGCGCGTTTTTCAATCGTGCTGTCACTTGCATGGCGACACCTACTTCGTCTTGCGGTCACCCGAATGACCCCTGAAGGTCCGGGTGGCTGCGAATTCACCGAGCTTGTGGCCGATCATCTGATCGCTGATCAGGATCGGAACGTGCTGGCGTCCGTTGTGCACCGCGATCGTCAGCCCCACCATTTCCGGCAGGATCATCGAACGCCGCGACCAGGTCTTGATCGGTCGCTTGTTGTTGGTGGCGATGGCGTCTTCCACCCGCTTCATCAGGTGGTGGTCAACGAACGGCCCTTTCTTAATCGAACGTGGCATAGCGGTACCTGTTATCTGCCTGAACGCTTGCGGACGATGAACTTGTCCGTCTGCTTGTTCTTACGAGTCTTGTAACCCTTGGTCGGGGTACCCCAGGGCGTAACCGGGTGACGGCCGCCCGATGTGCGGCCCTCACCGCCGCCGTGCGGGTGGTCGACCGGGTTCATGGCCACGCCGCGAACGGTCGGGCGCACGCCCTTCCAACGCTTGGCGCCGGCCTTGCCCAGCTTCTCGAGGTTGTGCTCCGAGTTGGAAACCTCGCCGATGGTCGCTTTGCAGTGTGCGGGCACCTTGCGCATCTCGCCGGAGCGCAGACGCAGCGTTGCGTACTGGCCCTCGCGTGCGATCAGCTGGACCGCCGCGCCGGCGCTGCGCGCCAGCTGGGCGCCCTTGCCCGGCTTCATTTCAACGCAATGCACCACGGAGCCCATCGGAATGTTGCGCAGCGGCAGGCAGTTGCCCGGCTTGATTGCTGCTGACCGGCCGCTGATGACCGGGTCCCCGGCGCGCAGGCCCTTGGGAGCGATGATGTAGCGCCGCTCGCCGTCCTTGTAGAGCACCAGTGCGATGTGCGCCGTGCGGTTCGGATCGTACTCGATGCGCTCGACGCGGCCGGGAATCCCGTCCTTGTCGCGCTTGAAGTCGATCACGCGGTAGTGCTGCTTGTGCCCACCACCCCGATGACGCGTCGTGATCCGGCCGGTGTTGTTACGGCCGCCGGTCTTTGACTTCTTTTCGACCAGGGCGGCATGCGGCTCACCCTTGTGCAGGTGAGGATGCTTGACCTGGACGACGCCTCGGCGCCCTGGCGATGTTGGTTTTGCCTTAACGATTGCCATGACTCTTCGTCCTTAAACTGTTTCACCACCCAGGAAGTCGATGACCTGACCTTCCTGTACGCGAACATAAGCCTTCTTCCAGTCGCTGCGCTTACCGGCGCGCATGCGGAAGGCCTTGCTTTTGCCCTTGACGTTTACGATGCGAACGGATTCGACGTTCACCTCGAACAGCATCTCGACCGCACCCTTGACTTCCTGCTTGCTGGCGTCATTGACCACGTGAAATACGTACTGGTTGCCGTCTTCGCCGACCCGCGTCGATTTTTCGGTGACGCGGGGCGAGAGCAATATCTGACACAAACGATCGTTGTTCATCCCAGCCACTCCTGAATCTTTTCGACAGCCTCGACCGTCAGCACGACCTTGTCGGCTGAAACGAGGCTGACCGGGTCGAGACCCGTCACGTCCACCGTGTAAACACCGGGAATATTCCGGGACGCCAGGTAGACGTTTTCGTTGACATCACCGACCACGATAAGACCCTTCTCGAAGCCCAGGCCGGCCAGCTCTGCAGCCAGCGCCTTCGTCTTCGGCTCCTTGAGCTCGAGGCTCTGAACCACGATCAGACGATCCTGCCGCAGCAGTTCCGAGAGGATCGACTGCATGGCGCCGCGGTACATCTTGCGGTTCACCTTCTGCGAGTGGTCGCGCGGCTCGGCCGCAAAGGTCTTGCCGCCGCTGCGCCACAGGGGGCTGCGGATGGTGCCGGCGCGTGCCCGGCCGGTGCCTTTCTGGCGCCAGGGCTTGGCCCCGCCGCCGCTGACCGCGGAACGGTTCTTCTGAGCCTTGGTTCCGGCGCGGGCGCCGGCCAGGTAGGCCGTAACCACCTGGTGCACCAGGGCTTCGGAGAAGTCCCGGCCAAAGGTGGCTTCGGACACCTTCATGCCCTTGCCGCCTGTTACTGTGAGTTCCATGCTCATCTCCTTTTAATCCTTACTGGGCTGTCTTCACGGCGGGACGGACCATGACGGCGCCGCCGGCAGCCCCGGGCACTGCGCCCTTGACCAGGATGATGTTGCGTTCGCTGTCGACGCGGACGATCTCGAGGTTCTGGCTCGTCACGCGCTCGTCACCCATGTGGCCGGCCATCTTCTTGCCTTTGAAAACACGACCGGGCGTCTGGCACTGGCCGATGGAGCCCGGGGCGCGGTGCGCCAGCGAGTTGCCGTGCGTCGCATCCTGCATGCGGAAGTTATGGCGCTTCACGCCGCCCGCGAAACCCTTGCCCTTGCTGGTGCCGGTAACGTCGACGATTTCACCGGCCTCGAACATCGTCACGTCCAGCTCCGAACCCGCCTCCAGGTCGTCGCCCTCGCCTTTCGGCAGGCGCAGTTCCCACAGACCCTCGCCGGCTTCGACGCCGGCCCTGGCGAAGTGACCCGCGACCGGCTTGTTGACCAGGCTGGCGCGGCGCTTGCCGAATGTGATCTGAACCGAGCGGTAACCGTCGGTTTCCTCGTTCTTGACCTGCGTTACGCGATTCGGGTCGACCTCGATTACCGTCACGGGCACGCTCTGGCCCTCTTCGGTGAATACGCGGGTCATGCCACGTTTGCGTCCTATCAATCCAATCTTCATTGTTCTGCCTTCTATCCTTTGCAGCCCGTCGCTCAGTACAGCTTGATCTGCACGTCAACGCCGGCTGCGAGATCCAGCTTCATGAGCGCATCGACGGTTTTGTCGTTGGGATCCACGATGTCCATCAGGCGCTTGTGCGTGCGGGTTTCATACTGGTCGCGCGCGTCCTTGTTGACGTGCGGCGAAATCAGCACGGTGTGCCGCTCGACCTTGGTGGGCAACGGTATCGGGCCCAGCACCTGCGCGCCGGTCCGCTTCGCGGTTTCCACGATTTCGGCCGCGGAACGGTCGATCAGGCGGTGATCGAATGCCTTCAGGCGGATGCGGATTCTCTGGTCTGCCATGTTCCTACTCGCTTAAGCTGAATTATTCAAAGATCTTGGCGACGACGCCGGCGCCAACCGTGCGCCCGCCTTCGCGGATCGCAAACCGCAGACCTTCTTCCATCGCGATCGGCGCAATCAGCGACACCTTCATCTGCACGTTGTCA